>JAKQJQ010000391.1 GCA_029561105.1 Bacteroidota bacterium | reverse complement strand
TACTCGCCCGAAAACCATAACGCAAAAATACCGCCAACCATCGCAAAGGGGATGTTTGAAAGAATGAGTAAAGATTGCCTAATTGAACGAAATGTCGCGAAAAGTAGCAAAAATATCAACCCCAGCGCAACCGGAACCACGACCGCCAACCTTGCGGCAGCTCGTTGCTGATTTTCAAACTGACCACCCCACTGCATAGAATAAGCTTCAGGCAGTTTAATTTGTTGCTGGACCTTATTTTTAGCCTCCTCGACAAACCCAACTAAATCTCGCCCTCGAACATTCGCCACCACAACGACCATGCGCGCACCTTTTTCACGGTCTACTTTCACAGGGCCCTCTATACGCTCTAATTTAGCCACAGTGGTTATAGGTACATTATTGCCATTGGGTAAAGTTAGCATTAAATTTGCAAACTCAGCAGGGGACGCACGTAGCGTTTCCGACCCTCTCAATACAATTGGTGTCCGTCTTAAGCCTTCTTGCAAAATACCAATTTGGCGCCCCTCTAATTGCGTTCGTAATGCGCTTTCGATTTCTGAAACATTAAAGCCCAATCGGCCAGCAGCAAATTTGTCAATCGCCACACGCATGTACTGTACACCACTATTCTGCGGGGTATATACATCTTGTGAACCCGGAATTTCTTTAAGGATTTTGACAGTTTGCTGGGCCATTTCATCAAGCTTCACTAAGTCGTTACCAAAAATTTTAATCGCCAAATCACCCCGCACACCCAAAATCATTTCATTGACACGCATTTCAATGGGCTGAGTAAAGGCATAGCTGATGCCCGGCATGTCATCTAACACCTTCCGAATTTCATCGGTTAATGCCTCTTTGTCACGCATACGCCATTCCTCTTTTGGCTTAAGGACTAGAAAGCTATCGGTTTGATTTAACCCCATCGGATCCAAACCTAGTTCATCAGAGCCAACTCGGGCTACCACACCTTTGACTTCTGGTACTTTTTCCATGAGCTTGCGTTGTATCGCTAAATCCAATTCCAGACTTTTTTCCAAATTAATAGAAGGTAACTTTTCAATCTGCATTAAGATATCGCCTTCATCCATCACTGGCATAAAGGTTTTACCTATCTGTAAATAAACGACTACTGTTACAGCCAAGGTGGCAATCACTATCGCTGAAATAATCCGCGTATTGGCTAATGACCAACGTAATACCGGTTCATA
>JAKQJQ010000059.1 GCA_029561105.1 Bacteroidota bacterium | reverse complement strand
AACTTTTTCCTAATCATGAACGTGGCTATGGGCGGAAATTTTGGCGGCACGATTGCTCCGGGATTCACCCAATCAACCATGGAAGTTGATTACGTAAAAGTTTATCAATAAACCTGTACATTTTTGTTTTCAGCCTTGCAGGAAGCCCTTTGTGGGCTTCCTGCATAAGGCTAATTATGCTCAATTTACATGAAAAAGAACTTGCTTAAACCTATTTTTCTGATAACAACCGGACTGTTGTTTTTTGTTGGCCATGCCCAAAAGAAAGTGGCGGTTATGGTGAAAGACAAAGCCATTGAAACCCGTGTCGATTCGATCCTCAAGCTCATGACGCTCGAGGAGAAAATCGGGCAGATGAACCAATACAACGGTTTTTGGGACGTAACTGGCCCTGCGCCCAAAGACGGACAAGCTGCCCAGAAATACGAGCACATCAAAAAAGGCTGGGTGGGATCGATGCTCAATGTCACTGGCGTGAAGGACATTAAAGCCTTACAAAAGATTGCAGTTGAACAAACCAAACGCCACATCCCGCTTATTTTTGGCTACGATGTCGTCCATGGCTACCAAACCATCAGCCCAATTCCGTTGGCTGAGGCTGCGAGTTGGGATTTGCAGGCCATAGAACGCTCGGCACAAATCGCCGCCGAAGAAGCCGCTGCCGTTGGCTTGAACTGGACTTTCGCACCAATGGTTGATATCACGCGTGACGCCCGTTGGGGACGTGTCATGGAAGGCGCTGGCGAGGATGTGTATCTTGGGAGTAAAATCGCGTATGCGCGGGTAAAAGGTTTCCAGGGGAATGACTTTAAGACTGCCAAAACCATACTGGCCTGCGCCAAACATTTTGCCGCTTACGGATTTGCCGAAGCCGGACGTGACTACAACACCGCCGATATAGGCGAATCTACTTTGCGCAATGTGATTTTTCCTCCGTTCCAGGCATCTATAGACGCGGGTGTGCGTACATTTATGAATTCTTTCAATGAAATCGATGGGATACCGGCAACGGGAAGCGCTTACCTGCAACGAAACATTCTTAAAGGCGAGTGGCGATTTGACGGGTTTGTGGTTTCGGATTGGGGTTCTATTGGTGAAATGATGAACCATGGTTACGCCAAAGATGGCAAACAGGCAGCCGAACTCGCCGCCAAAGCCGGATCAGACATGGATATGGAATCGTACCTGTATGTCGCGCATTTGGCGCAATTGGTTAGGGAAGGTAAGGTCAAGGAGAGTGTCATAGAAGACGCAGCTAGGCGTATTTTGCGGGTGAAGTTTGAACTAGGATTGTTTGAAAACCCTTATCGTTATTGCGATGAGGCTCGTGAAAAGGCTACGGTAGGCAAAGCCGAGTTTCGCGAAGGTGTGCTCGACATGGCCAAAAAATCAATCGTGTTGCTTAAGAACGAGAACGGCCTTTTGCCGTTGCCCCAATCGGGTAAAAAAATCGCATTGATTGGCGCATTGGCCGCAGACAAAAGTAGTCCTTTGGGTAGTTGGCGTGGTGCCTCCAAAGACGGAACAGCCGTTTCTGTGCAAGAAGGTTTACAAAAATACACGGGTAATGTACTTACTTACGCGAAAGGTGCCGATGTTGCCATCGGGAACAACGTTTTTGCCAAGGAAGTGAAGCTAAACATGACTGATAAATCCGGATTCGACGAGGCTATTGCCGTTGCAAAAAGTGCAGATGTCGTTATTATGGTTTTGGGCGAAATCGGTTTCCAGACCGGTGAGGGTAGAAGCCGTGTAACATTGGGTTTGCCTGGCGTTCAGCAGGTATTACTAGAAACAATATACAAAGCCAATCCCAATATCGTGCTGGTTTTGAACAACGGGAGGCCACTGGTTATTCCGTGGGCGGCCAAAAACATTCCCGCTATTGTAGAGGCCTGGCAACTCGGTACAGAGGCAGGTAATGCGATTGCGCAGGTTTTGTACGGCGATTACAATCCGAGTGGGAAATTGCCGATGGGCTTTCCTAGAAATGAAGGACAATTACCGTTATATTACAGCCACAAAAATACGGGAAGACCTACTCTTCCGGCACCCGACGAAGTTTTTTGGTCACATTATGGCGATGAGGCCAATACCGCCTTGTATCCGTTTGGTTATGGTTTGAGCTATACGACTTTCGAATATTCGAACCTAAAACTCAGCAGCAATTCGTTTACAGCAGACGGCAAAATCGACGTGTCGGTGGAATTGAGAAACACGGGAAAGGTAACCGGAAAAGAAGTTGTACAAATGTACTTGCGCGATTTGGTAGGCAGCAGTACGCGACCCATTCGGGAACTTAAAGGTTTTGAACTCGTTGAACTTAAGGCAGGCGAATCAAAAACGATTACTTTTACAATAGACAGGAAAATGATCGAATATTATTCGGCCAATCGCAAATGGGAGGCCGAGCCGGGTGACTTTAAGGTGTTCATCGGTGGGGATTCCCAAGCCACGCTGGCGGCTGATTTTGAATTTAAAAACTAAAATATGAAGAAGATTGTCTTATTCGCTTTACTGGCTGCCCATTTAGTGACTGCACAGCATTCCAAGCGCAAATTAGTCTGGCAGGAAGATTTTAAGGGTTCGCAATTGGAGGAGTCAGTTTGGAATTACGAACTCGGAAACGGTTGTCCTAATATTTGCGGATGGGGAAACAATGAGCGTCAATCTTACACCAAAGCCAATCACCGATTACAAAACGGGCATTTGATTATAGAAGCCCGTAAAGAAGCTGAGAATTACACCTCTACCCGAATTACCACCAAAGGCAAAAAGGAATTCCAGTACGGGCGGATAGAATGCCGGGCGAAGCTTCCAGTGGGCAAAGGTATCTGGCCGGCTTTCTGGATGCTAGGGTCTAATATCGACACTAAAGGATGGCCAAAATGCGGCGAGATTGATATTTTGGAATATGTTGGCCGGGATCCGCACCAAGTCTATACCACCTTGCACACACAAGATGGACATGGAGAAAACGGACACGGCAAAAAAACCGGAATTCCCCTAATTGAGCAAGGCTTTCATGTATTTGCGGTAGACTGGAGCAAAGACAAAATGGATTTTTTTGTGGATGAGGAATTGGTCTTTACCTACAATCCGCAATCCAAGAACGAAGACAACTGGCCTTACGACCAGCCCTTTTATATCATTGTAAACATGGCGGTAGGCGGCAATTTTGGAGGGCCTGGAGTAGACGACGCCATTTTCCCGCAGTCGTTTATTGTTGACTATATCAAGGTCTATCAATAATTCAAGGAATGTAAGATTGTGTTGTAAATAAATCACAAAATCAGACCATATTGCGCCGATTATGTTAAATTTTCCATATTAGTTTGCAAATACAAACTAAATTATATTACATTTGGTTTTGCAACTAACCCTAATTAACATTTGCCTATATTATAAAATTACTTTTTAGAACGCGCTGAGCTGGCATTATAAACAAAACTAAAAAGGATATTTTATGGCTAATGTACAAACCCCAGATGCATTATTGGTCAAGCAGTACGTAGGAGGCGATGAATCGGCCTTATCTACCCTTATTGACCGTCACCAGTCAAAGATATACGGTTTTATCTATTCGAAGATTTCGGATCGTGACATTACCGATGATATTTTTCAAGACACCTTCATTAAAGTCATTAAAACTTTAAAATCCAATTCTTATAACGAAGAAGGTAAATTCCTTCCTTGGGTCATGCGCATCGCCCATAATCTCATCATCGACCATTTCCGTAGGAACAAAAAAATGCCCATGTTTCGCGAAACCGAGGAGTTTTCAATCTTCTCGATCATGACCGACAACGCTATGACCATCGAAAACCAACTCATTACCGACCAGGTAGAAAAAGACCTTCGCAAAATCATAGAAGAATTGCCTCACGACCAAAAAGAAGTGCTCATGATGCGCATTTACCAAGATCTCAGTTTCAAAGAAATCTCAGAATTGACAGGCGTTAGCATCAATACTGCGTTAGGCCGGATGCGTTACGCGCTCATGAACCTTAGAAAGGTGATTGAAAAACACCAAATTATTTTAACGAATTGACAATAATAAATAATATGCCGCGTTGTAGTATCATAAAACAAACACTACAATATGGCAAAAATCTACTCTAAGAAAACATTAGTTAACACCGCTATGAAGCCTAAAAAAGAAACCGTTTCTTTTTTACTGAATTACTCCAAAGCACTGAGCTTTATCAAAGTGGGTAAAATGAACATAGAAACCATAGCTAATTAAGAAAACGTCCCGGTGATTATCGGGACGTTTTTTTTATGTCTTCCGTCAAAAGTTCCTTTCGGCCTATGGTTCGCGTAATAACGTCCTTGTCAAGGTTCATGCCGCGCGCCGGAGAATATTCGCGTCCATAATAAATAATCTGCAAGTGCAATTCGTTCCACAACGCCTTGGGGAAAATCGCCTTGGCGTCTTTTTCTGTCTGCGCTACATTTTTTCCGTTAGACAAATTCCAGCGCCACATCAATCGGTGGATGTGCGTATCTACCGGAAATGCCGGAACGCCAAAAGCCTGGCTCATAACCACGCTTGCGGTTTTGTGCCCAACGGCCGGCAGTTCCTCCAACGCTTCAAAACTTTGCGGCACCTGCCCGTCGTATTTCTCAATCAAAATTTTAGATAAACCGTAAATCCCCTTCGATTTCATCGGCGACAAACCGCAAGGACGTATAATCTCCTGGATTTCCCCGACGCTCAGCTTCACCATATCATACGGATTATCGGCCTTGGCAAACAGCAGCGGCGTAATCTGGTTCACGCGTACGTCGGTACATTGCGCCGAGAGCAGCACGGCAATGAGCAAGGTATAGGCATCCTTATGATCCAGCGGGATTGGGACTGTCGGGTACAATTCCTGTAAAGTTTTAATCACATATTTTGCACGCTCGGCTTTGGTCATTTTCGTATATTTAGGCGGTAAAAATAGTATAAAATAAATGTTGTGCCTAATCCGGCTGTACGCTTCAAATCCTCACGCCTGCGGTAAAATTTTAGTGTTTTTATAAGTGCTTCGGTTGGTCGCATTATAAAACCAAAAAATTTAAACCGCAAGCCTTCCGGGTTTTCCGCTGCCATCCGGGGCATGGGCACCCGTTCAACTTAAGCATTGCTGCTCAATAGTCAACATGCTCAAGTCAAGTCAACAAAGCAACGAACTCAAAAAAAACAAGTATGACACAATTACTGCCCGGCGACAAATCGCCCAACTTCTCTGCCCAAGACCAAGACGGAAACACGCACCAGTTATCCGATTACAAAGGCAAAAAACTCGTAATCTTCTTTTATCCTGCAGCCGACACGCCTACCTGTACCACAGAAGCCTGCAACTTACGCGACAATTACCACACTTTTTTGGCAAAGAATTACGCTGTGCTTGGCGTGAGTGGCGACACCCAGAAAAAGCAAGCCAAGTTCAAAATCAAGTACAATTTGCCATTTCCGTTACTCGCCGATGAAGACAAAGCAGTCATCAATGCATTTGGTGTTTGGGGACCAAAAAAGTTTATGGGAAGATTATTCGACGGTATCCATCGCACCACCTTTGTTATTGATGAAAACGGCGTCATAGAAGAAGTCATTACCGATGTAAAAAGCAAAATGCATACGGAGCAGATTTTGAAATAAGTCGAAAGTCGAAAGTCAAAAGTCAAAAGTCGAAAGAGAAAAGGCGAAATAAAAAAAGAACCAAAAGTAGATTAAGCTGCTTCTTGGTTCTTTTTTTATTTTGATTGCACAGACGGACAATTACATTGTCGTTTTTTTAGGGTTCCGAGCTTTTGACTTTTGATTTTCCTCTAATTGGTTTCCTCCAAAATCTTGTTTGGGTCGTATCCAAAAAGTTGGTGCTGTTTAATAAGTTCGGCAATTCCCTTGGGCAGCATTTCTTCCCAACCCGATTTCCCATTCGCAATCATTTTGAGCACCTCGCGCGAGAAGACTTCCAGGGTATGCGGATCCACATCATCAATATCCACAACTTTGCCGTTGAACTTAAAGAATTTATACAATTCTTTCATCCTCGGATGTACCTTGAGGTTTTCAGAGTCGATGACTTCACCGTCTTCGAGCATCGGGTACAAGAACACTTTTAAATCGCGGTAGAATAATTTTCCAAAGGCTTCGAGGATTCCGCCGCTCAAATGACGGTAGTATTTTTCATCAAAAATGTCGACGAGGTTGTTTACGCCCATCGCCAATCCCATACGGGCTTTGGTGTAGGCCGAGAAGTATTCCACCACTTTATAATATTCCTGGAAATTAGAAATCATTACCGTTTGCCCCAATGAGCACAGCAATTCGGCGCGGTCCATGAAATCCCTTTCATCGATTTCGCCTTCAGAGCGCAGGTTAGACAGCGTGATCTCAAAAACCACAAGCGTATTTTCTTTCTCTACTTTGCTTTCGGCGAGGAACATCTTGAGCGATTTCTCGTACATGTCCATATTGACCTTCGTCACAGGACGGAAACTGCCGCGCAAAGCGAGGATATTCTTTTTGTAAAGGATTTGTGCAGGCAGGATATTCTTGCCTTCTGGGTCAAACATCACCGCATCGGTCATACCATTTTTCACGAGTTGTAGGCTCATCAAACGGTTGTCAACGTCGGCAAAACGCGGTCCCGAGAAATTAATCGTATCGATCTCGAGCTGGTCCTTATCGAGGTGGTCGTACAAATAACGCAACAACTTTTTAGGGTCGTTGTATTTGTAAAATGCACCATATATAAGGTTCACGCCTAGAATACCAAGGGTTTCCTGTTGCAAACGCGCATCGGTTTCCTTGAATCGGATGTGGATGGTAATTTCGTTGTAATCTTCGTCTGGTTCAATCTGGAACTTGATTCCAACCCAACCATGGCCTTTGAATTGTTTGGCAAAATCAATCGTGGCGACGGTATTGGCGTAACTGAAAAATAACTTGTTGGGATGTTTTTCACGGCTCAAACGCCTTTCAATCAAATTGGTTTCGTGTGTCAACATTTTGCGCAGGCGACTTTCTGTAACGTAACGGCCGTCTACCTCTACACCGTAAATTGCGTCGCTAAAGTCTTTATCGTAGGCCGACATCGCTTTTGCAATCGTTCCAGATGAACCGCCAGAACGAAAGAAATGCCTCACGGTTTCTTGTCCCGCGCCAATTTCGGCAAACGTTCCGTAGATATTTTCGTTCAGGTTGATCCGGAGCGCCTTGTCTTTTGTTGAGGGAATTTGTTCGATGACTTTGTCACCTTTCAATTTGATTTTTATATCCATTTTCTTTTTCAGATAGCATAATGATACAGTACAAAGTTAATAAAATAGGGCAGGTACAAAACAGAATTAATACTATTTTTGTAAAAAATAAAGCCATTGAAAGTATATTTTTTAGGAACAGGAACCTCGCAGGGCATACCGGTAATCGGAAGCCGGAATCCCGTTTCCAAAAGTGACGACCCAAAAGACAAACGGTTGCGCGTTTCGGTCTGGATCCATTGGTATGACCATTCTTTTGTAATCGATTGCGGCCCGGATTTTCGGCAGCAAATGCTCGTTTCGGGTTGTGAAAAAGTCGAAGGTATTTTGTACACGCACGAACATTCAGATCATACTGCCGGCCTCGACGACATCAGGCCGTTCAACTTCAGGCAGGGCGATATTCCAATTTACGCGCATGAACGGGTGCTCGAAAACCTCAAAAGGCGTTTCGATTACGTGTTTGAAACCGAGAATAAATATCCCGGAGCGCCCGGCGTGAAACCTATTGAGGTCGTCAATGGTGTTCCCTTTCAGATAGGTGACAAAAAGGCCATTCCCATCAATGCCTACCACGGCGGCCTCCAGATTTTTGGCTATCGCATCGATGATTTTGCCTACCTCACCGATGTGAAAACTATCGAGCAGGACGAAATCAACAAATTGGCGGGAATCAAAGTTTTGGTTCTTAACGCGCTACGCGAAGAAGCGCACCATTCGCACCTCAATCTCGAAGAGGCGCTCGAGCTCATTGCGTTGGTGAAGCCCCAGCGTACCTACCTCACACACATCAGCCATACTTTTGGTTTTCATGCCGACATCCAGAAAAAGCTTCCGGCCAATGTTTTCGTGGCTTATGACAATCTAGAAATTACCGTTTAAAACCCTAACAATGAAAAAGTCACTTTTCCTTTACCTGTTTATCATCGCAGTACTTATGAATATTTTTACGTATATGTATTTCAGCAAACGCACCAGTTACGAAGAGACGCATTCGGCAAATACTATTACCAAGTTCAAGGACAGCCTTAATGTGATGGGAAACAAATTATCCGAAGTCGATTATTTTTCACTAGAAAACAACCAAAATGCGCAAGCGTACTTTGACAATTCTGACCTTAGAACCTATCCGTCTTACCACGATTTAGCCGAAGTAGTAAAGGCGAAACTCATTGCGCTCAACGACGACCCTAATGGCAACCCCTATGTAGGACAGGCGCAACTCGGTGAGCAAAAATTCATCATCAACAAAGCCAAAGTACTCAACCACCGCTGGATCATAGCCGATTTTAGCGACGGCGAATATTGGGGC
Source organism: Bacteroidota bacterium (assembly GCA_029561105.1). Classification (GTDB taxonomy): domain Bacteria; phylum Bacteroidota; class Bacteroidia; order Flavobacteriales; family Flavobacteriaceae; genus Flavobacterium. The sequence continues at coordinate 11,761 of JAKQJQ010000059.1, read as the reverse complement.
GAAGTGCTACTCAAATATTTCATCAACGCCGATGACACGGTTTCTTTTGAGATTGTCCAATCGGTGATTTACCAGAAAACGACAGCGTAGGAGAAAATTTTAAATGATGGATAATAAAATTAAGAAGCCTGAGTACAATTCAGGCTTTTTGATAGGAGCAATACCGGATTTAAAAGTCGTAATTTAAAATTATTTATCAAGCCATTCCCGGAAATCAAAAAAGTTCTGCGGCGCCACACCATGCCCGACCGGATATTCCTTATATACATTCTCAATGCCCAAATCATCTAAAACCGGTTTGGTTTTTCTTGCCCAATCTACAGGGATTACCTGATCGACGGTGCCGTGCGAGGCAAAAATCCGCAGGTTAGAGAAGTTATTTTTGTGGTAACCTTCTTTTGCCATTTCGGTATTCAGGTAACCGCTCATGGCTACAACCTGGCGAATTTTTTGAGGATACGACAACGCGATGGCATAGCTTAAAATCGAGCCCTGGCTAAACCCTATTAAGGTAACGTTTGTTGCATCAATCGGGTATTTGGCTATGAGTTCATCAATGAAACCAGCAATCAGGTCACGCGATTGTTTTGCCTGGTTGAGGTCGGAGAATTTGTTTTCGTCGGCGTCAAAATTGATCGCGTACCAGGCGTAGCTCCCATACATCAAATCGTAAGGGGCACGCGCAGAGACCACGTAGTAGTCGTCGGGAAGTTCGCTGGCAAACGAAAATAAATCTTCTTCGTTGCTGCCGTAGCCGTGCAACAATAGCAATAGCGGGTTTTTATCTTTCTTGGTTTTGGGTTCGCGGACGAGGTAGTGTAAATTCATGCTGCCGATCTATGATTTGATTTTCCTTAAATTGCTTTAAACGCTTTCTGAAACAAATTACCCAAAAAAGGCACGGGTTTGGTCTGCCCAACAATCGCCGAATAAATCCCGAAAGCCCACAAAACGCTTATAGATAGCCACATTGCAGAAGAAATCATGAGACTGTCAAAGTTGCTCACAAGCAAACCCAGCGAAACAAAAGTAAGAGACAAACCCAACGATTGCCGGATGTGGAATGACGCAAACGCATTGCGCTTTTCAGAATTCATAGACATTGCGATAAACACGCCAATGATCATGATATAGCTCGTAATTGCGGCCATTTTTCCCTCTTCTACAGACTGGTTCATGATGATAAGACTAATTTTTTATTGTTGAAGATGCCGTAGGCTTTGCCTTTCATATTCATGCCCAGCAAGGCAGCATTTTTTGATTTTGAACCGATGTGCTCGCTAGTAAAAATCCATTTTTCATCCGGATTGAAAAGCGTCAGACAGGCCGTATTTCCCTGAGCTATCGCCGATGCTTCAATCCCGAAAATAATCTTCCCCGAAGTCAGTTTTTCTACAATCAACTCGATTGGCAATACCGTCCCGAGTGCGCCAAAAGCGCTTTCAAGCCCGATCGTCCCATTTTTGGCAAGGTCGAATTCCATTTTCTTGTGCTCAATGTCAATCGGGTTGTGGTCTGACGTAATCATGTCTATGGTGTCGTCCTTTACCGCACGCACCAAAGCCTTGCGGTCGGCTTCATTGCGCAACGGCGGAGCTACTTTATAACGCGAGTCAAAACCATCCAGTTTTTCGTCGGTAAGCGTTAAATGATGAACACTCGCACTACAGGTCACCTGCAGGCCTTTGGCTTTAGCCGCTTTGACAAGGTTTACGGATTTTTCTGTTGAAAGCGTGGGCAAGTGTAATTTTCCGCCGGTATATTCCAGTAGGAAAAGGTTTCTCGCCACGGCAATCTCTTCGGCGAGTGCCGGAATCCCTTTGAGTCCGAGACGTGTAGAAACGATTCCCTCATTGGCCACGCCGCTGCCTTTAATATCGTTGTCCTGAGCAAAAGCGATCACCAGCGCCTCAAAATCCTGCGTGTATTGCAGCGCTATTTTGAGCAGGTTAGGGTTGTCGGTATTTTTGTTGTAATCGCCAAAAGCAATTGCTCCGGCGTTTTTCATGTCATAGAGTTCGGCGAGGTCTTTCCCTTGACTTTCCTTGGTGAGTGCGCCAATAGGATACAAATCGGTAGCCCAGCCGGCAGCTTTAGATTGTACAAACGCTACCTGCGATTGGTTGTCGATAATCGGATAAGAGTGAGGCTGCATGGCAACAGCAGTGAATCCGCTTTTGGCCGCCACATCAAGCCCGTTGGCAATGGTTTCACGGTCTTCAAAACCCGGTTCGCCAAAGCACACGCTGCTGTCAAACCAACCTTGCGAAACGTGCAGGTTGTCTAGTTTGATTTCCCGTAAATCACTGTCGTTGGTTAGGTTTCTGGCTATTTTAGTAAAGACGCCATTCTCAATCTGTAGATCAACAACCGCGTCGTGAAAGGGACTTTCGGGATCAACAACTTTGGCGGCTCTGATAATCAGGTTCATTTGACAAATTTTTGGATGAGTAATTCGGTAGCCAGGAACAACAGCGTAAAAATAACAAACCATTTCCAGATTTCGTTGTCGGTACGGTCGGTTTGTAAGGTGTCGAGTACGGCCTCGATCGATTCAATCACCTTTTGCCCAGAAAGCGCACTGTCATGGTCGGCGCGCAGATTACTTTCGGTGCGCGGATAATTAAAACTGATGTCTTTGAGTCGTTCGTCCTGCTTATAGATACCGTAGTTTCCTGCCAATGACGGATAATCATTGCATACGATTTTTACCTTATTGTTGAGGATTTGCTGCGTTGGGATGAATTTCTCGGTACTGCCGTCGGCGTTACCCCAAACATTCAGGATTTCGTCTTTGGCAAGCAAGGCGTCGATGAAAACAGGCGAATTGGCTCCAATCGATAAGGCCGAAATTCCTGTCTTTTGAGTATTCTGTGCCATATTGTAGAACACGGGTACAATCAAAGGCGAATTCTGGAAATTTGAATTCATCTTATTGATCGCGCCCGAAAAGACATAGACACTTGAAACGCCGTTGGCAACCGATGCCAGGAATGGGCTTTGGTCTTCATAACTCAGGATGGCAGGAGTAGAAGCAGCCAGGGCAAACGAGGATTTCACGCTCGGATACTGGAAATTGGTCACCTGTTTTTCAAAAACAGATTGAAATACCGGGTTGTTGAACGCAATTTTGGTGATGCGTTTTTCTAACGATTGGCCTGCCTTGAATTGCATCCCTCCAAAGTTGGAGAGTAAGGCATTGAGGTCGGCCACGTTGCTGTCTGTTGCGGGAATCACAATCAAATTGCCGCCTTTGGAGACAAAAGATTTGAGGGTGGTTTGAAGCGCCTGCGGAATTTTTACGAGTTCATTGAGTACAATGGCATCCTGTTTTTCAATGCGATTGTAGTCGAGACTTTCGAGCGCAAAGTTGTTGTAGTCGAACTCATCTGGCGTATAAATCCGTGAGAGGAACTGGCTTTTAGCAGCCTCGCCAATGCTCATTACGTTGGTCTTTTGGGGTTTGGACAGGCTAAAATAATAGGAGTTGTCGTAAGCCAGGCTGTTGTCTTCGATGGTAACATAACCGTGAAAATCTTCTTTGGGGATGGTAAAGCCGATCGTCTTCTCTGAAGTATCGGGCTTGACCACTGTTTTGGCGGCGAGTTTCCCTTGGTTGTACAACGCAATCGGGAGCGACCCGAAATCGCTGCCATAGGCCGACAATTTCACGCCAATCTCATAAAAATTATCGAGCGTTTGGTTGATGAAGACACTGTCGATCGATACATTGTTTTGTTGCTCGGCATTAGGAACAATGAAATACGTGTTGAGTTCCTTGTCGAAACCGTTGAGCTGTCGGGATTGTAAACCCACCGCATCCGAAATGACAATCACATCTTTGCCTACTACCGTTTTGCGCGACCTGATTTTCGCTAAAGCACTTACTGGGTCAAACGCAGCGGCACTGTATGACAGGTTTTGCAGGTCTTTCCTGATTGATTTGATGTCGGTGTTCCAAAACGTTTCGGTATTGGTAACCAAAGAAAATGGCTGGTTTTCGGGTACGTGTTCGAGCAAATCCTCTACGGCGCGTTTGAGCAGTTCGCCTTTTTTGCCCTTGGCCTGCATGCTAAACGAGTTGTCAAGTACAATAAAAGTCTCATTGCTCTTGTTCTTGTGGTCTTTGGCTTCAAAAAAAGGTTGCGCAAAAGCAAGCACGAGGCACGTAAATATCAACAAGCGAGTGGCAAGCAGCAGCCATTTTTTGATTTTGGAGCTTTTTCTGGTTTGGATAGAAAGTTCCTTGAGGAAACGAACGTTGGTAAAAAGTTCTTTCTTGAAACGCCGCAATTGAAACAGATGGACCAGAATTGGAATTATCAGTAAAAAAAGGAAGTAGAGGATTTCCGGGTGTTTAAACTGCATTCTGATTTTTATTTACCACGCTGATTCGTGTCCCAAAAGTAACCAATGAATTATTAATTATCAATTATTAATCGTCAATTGTCAATTATTCTTGTCCTTGCGTTTTTTATCGCGCGTCTTGAGCATATTTCGGTTCACCGAGCCGTGCGTTTTCTTCTTGGTTTTTGATGGTCCGCCGAGATTCACTTTCTTATTCTTTTTTGCCTTTTCATGAAAAGCGCCTTCGCCTTCGAGCTTTGGTTTTTTGAGCAGGAATTTAATGGGCTGTCGGTCTTTTTCGGGGCCAATCAGCTTGTCAGAAATGGCAACCGATTCGGGAAACGGCGTTACGGGCAACTCCATTTCCATCAACACTTCGGCGGCGAGTTTCATTTCCTCTTCGCGTTGGGTAAAAAAACTGATGGCCGTTCCCGTAGCGTCGGCGCGTCCGGTACGACCAATGCGGTGCATGTACAATTCGGGTGCTTCGGGCATCTCAAAATTGATGACGTGCGTGATGTCTGAAATGTCCAGACCGCGCGCCATGATATCGGTGGTGATGATGCCGCGCAAATGCCCTTGTTGAAATTCGGCCATCGTCATCAAGCGATAATTTTGCGATTTATTGGAGTGGATGACCCCAAATTCTCCGGGGAATCGTTCGTCTATGCTTTCGTGCAAGAGATCGGCGATTTTTTTATTGTTGACGAAAATCAGGATGCGGCTCATGGCCTGATCGGTTTCGAGCAAATGCGCGAGCAGGTTGATTTTGGTATTGAAATTCTGTACCGGATAAGTAATTTGCGTGATGTTTTCTAGTGGCGTTCCCGAAGCGGCCAGCGTTACTTCCTCGGGATAATCGAAAAAGTCATTCAGGACTGCATCCACCTCGTCGGTCATTGTCGCCGAAAATAAGATGTTTTGGCGTTTGGGCTTCATCATCGCCAGGATCGACGTGAGTTGTACCCTGAATCCAAGGTTGAGCATCTCGTCGAATTCGTCAATCACCAATTTTGAGGTTTCATCAAAACGCAACACATTGTCTAGTGCCAGATCCATGACGCGGCCTGGTGTGCCTACCAATACATCGATTCCTTGATAAACCGAGGTTTTTTGGGTGTTGATGTTCACGCCGCCATAAATCCCGAGGGTTCGGATGGACATGTATTTGGTGAGTTTTTCTACTTCCTCGACCACTTGTACCACCAATTCCCGCGTGGGGACGAGGATGACAATCTTTGGGGTATGCGTGGGTGAAAATTTATAGAGTTTAAGCAGCGGCAACAGGTAGGCAAAGGTTTTTCCGGTTCCGGTTTGCGCGATTCCCATCATGTCGCGTCCCGACATAATCACCGCGAAAGATTTTTCCTGTATGGGTGTTGGAGTGGTGAAACCGAGTTCATCGATAGCTTTTTGTACCGATTTGGGAAGCTGGAATTGCTCGAAACTGCTCATTTGCTTGAAATTTACTGGTAGACCACTCAGAAGCAGCTACCCGATTGGCGTCGCTTGTGGGCCTTGTGCGGGCAAAGGTAAGCTTTTTAAATTTGGCAGGATAACTATAGGCTCACTTTGGAGGCCTGTTCCATTTGTTGGTAAACGGTTTCTGAGATTTGTTTGACAACTCCGGGCAATTGCTCTGACGTTTTTCCTTTGGTCATCACCGTTAAAACATAGGGGTTGCCGCGAAGGTACACTATTGCCGACTCCGAAAACTCAGAATGTTGCGGATCTCCAGACTCGCCGAATTTGTGCGCCACCTTTACAGAAGAAGGCAATCCGGCAACCAAACCATCCTTGAAATTGCATTTGCCCAATAGTTCGGTGGCAAATTCAGAATGTTTTTCATTGAGATAAGACGAATTGTATAAGATGCGCATGAAGATAGAAAAATCCTTAGCCGACAAAGGGTGGTTTTGCGCTGTGAAATCGGGTGCCTGCAATCCCATATCGGTGAAGACCTTTTTAAAAACACTGAGGTCGATGTTGTCAAACAACAATGTTGTAGCATTATTGTCAGAATAGGCAATCATGTAAGTAAGCAGTTCCTTAACGGTGTACGATTGGCCCATTTGGATTGATTTTGATAAATACTTGGGCTTTTTATCAATATTGTAGGCTTTGTTAAAGGTCAATGTTTTGTTGAGAAACCCAGGATTGGCTTCTTCAAGCTTAAGCACACAAATGAGTTCTGGCACTTTCATGAGCGAACCGGGCAGGAATTTGCCATCGACGTTGATTCCGGTCCATTCATTCCCTTGGTATTCCTTAAGGTAAAACGAAGCGTCGGTGATGGTGCCGAGCCTTTTGTGTTCTTCTATAAGTGTGTTTACGCTTTGTTTAATCGGGCTCATTTTATCCGATTCACAGGCCTGGTCTACAAACAAAACGGGCTTTATATAATCGTAACCACTAAGTCGTTGTATCTTGACCGAACAGCCCGGATTGCCAAACGCATCGATACTGTCATTCAAGGCTTTTTCGGCTGTGCGCTTCTTGTTTTCGGAAACCGCGTAAAAATAAGTAGCAAAATTGGTGATTCCCAATGATATCAAAGTGATGATAAATGAAGTTTTTTTGGTAATCGAAAGATTCATAGCGCTTTAGGTTAAAAGGGGACGCCAAACGTAGGAAATTATCTCACGATTCAATCTTAAAATTCTGCTAAAATTTTTGTTAAAACCCAACTTTAACATTGTCAGAAGTGCTCAAATACACCCAATCCAAACAGTGCAAAATCATACTTTACCGGATCTGACGCGTCGAGCAACCTTAGCATTTTGTCAAGTTCGGCCAAAGCTTTGCCGTCGTTCTGTACGCGTGTAAGCAAACCCAGTTTGCGTGCCACATTGCCAGAATGTACATCCAGCGGGCAGGAAAGCTGAGCCGGTGAAATGTTTTTCCAAAGCCCAAAATCGACCCCTTTGTTGTCGCGGCGCACCATCCAGCGCAGGTACATATTGATTCGCTTGGCGGCCGAATTGTTCATTGGGTCTGAGACGTGTTTTTGGGTTCGCTGCAAATGCTCGACTTCAAAAAATACATTGCGGAATTCATGGATGCTTCGCTGCAAATTATCGGCATTACCATGCTGCGAAAAAAGCTTTTCCAAACCGCCGTGATTCTGGTAGATGTGCCGCAACGCCCTGATGAAGGTCGTAAAATCCTGTCCGTTAAAGGTTCGGTGGACAAAATCCTGAAGTTTTTCTAGATCATTTTCAGTGTGCGCCATCACGAAATCGTACGGCGTGTTGCCCATCAAATCCATCATCTTTGTCGCGTTAGAAATGATAGACTTTCTGTTGCCCCAAGCAATCGTAGCACTCAAAAAACCAGCTATCTCAATATCTTCCTTGAGCGAGAATCGATGCGGAATCTGTATCGGGTCGCTCTCGATAAAATTGGGATGGTTGTACAAATCGGCTTTCTGATCCAGGAATTCCCGAAGCTCGTTATGGGTCATGGCGTGTGGCTTTCACGGAACGGAACCCTTCTTTTAGCGAAGCGTTGCGTTGTTGTGGTATAAAATTAAAATTGAGTTCAAAATAGTCGATTTGTTGGGTATTTACGCATGGTAGTGCCCCGTTTCCGCCGTACCAGAAGTACACATTTTTATCAGGTGAATGGTATTTGAGGTTGCCTTTAGTTACCAAATGATGCTCATTGAGATTGGAATTTGAAGCTGGGAAAACCAAATTTTGAAAGCGGAAATTTTTCGTGGTGCTAAATAATTTATTTTGGGTAATCGCGCTCACATCTATCGAGAAAAACACCAAGACGGCCAGTATTATAGAAGATGCGCCATAAAGCACCGAAATGCCGCGCCTCGTGCCGAACAGGCAAACCGTAATAAATCCGCCAAAGAAGAGTATGAAATTGAGAAAGAACCTAAATTGCGGCGAGGTGGCCAGCAATAAAGCCAACTGCAATACCATCAGAAAATACAAAATCCAAAGCGCCTTTTTATTGTAAAACCTACCGATGAAAAACGGAACGATAGCAACCAGTAACAGGCTCAGGACGTTGAATGCGCCGTTAATTTTTGAGACGTTAATCCACCTGAAGAAAATTTCGGAAGCCGTCATCGCATCAAATTCGGCTTTGGTCAGGAAAAAACCGTAGCGCCTGGCTTCGCCAAAGTAGAACGAAATTAATTCCTGCGGGACGGCAAAGTCAACATTAACAGGACCCGCAAGCAAAGTTGGATACAGCGGATATCCAGTAAGTATAACGTTCTTGGCCACGAACAGTCCCGCAATGCATACGCACACAAACACCGTCGGCAGCATTTTCGAAACTTGTAACTGGGCATTTCTAAACAGTAAAATAGCAGGGAGCAATGCGATGACAACAGCAGTAGGCTTGATAAATCCTATAAAAAACGCGAGCAGCAGCAACTGGTTTATCTGTTTGGCGGACGGTTTTTTGAAGTTTTGCAGAAACATCGAAAATAAGATAAATGAAATCACAAAAATGGGCATATCGGGAGACGGCGCACTGATGAACTGAAATAATAACGGGTTGAACAATACAAATAACCCTATCGCCGCCAACGATTTATCGGCATTTTCAAAATACGCTGCCAAATGGGTGATCGCGTAAAAGTTGCCCAGCAAAAGGCAAAATCCGCTAAGGTCATTGTAGTTGCCATACAGAAATGAAAAGCTAAAGACGCTTTGCAAAATATGCCAGCCGCTGGTTTGCGCCAAAAAAATATGCAGGTTGCCCAGGCCTTCCACCAATCCGTATTCGTTGAGCCATTTGATGGTCTGGACATAATAAGTTTCATTATCAATGATAAACGGAAGCGCCGAACATTGGGCGATTGTTAATACCGTAAGCAGCGAGAGCAGTATCTTCAGCGATTTTGGTAATGCCATGAGTTGGTGTCGCAAGTCGCGGTATCGTTGGTTAACGAAGCGATTTAAAACGATATAAATGACAAGGTTCATCACCAGCAATAGCCAATGGAATTCGATGTTGAGCCTGAAGAAAATAGCCCACGATGCGCCCACAATCGAGATGCCTAACAAACCTAGTAAAACAGTAACGGTAAAGTCGGTAATTTCTAATCGCATGGATTTGTCCAAGAACACCCCAAAATTAACGGCAGTTACAAGAATGTAAATCCAACTGATTGCAATGAGCAACATCAGACAACAATTTTACCATCCACCATCACCAATTTCCTATCGGCCATATTCGCCAATTCTTCATTGTGCGTCACAATCACGAAAGTCTGTCCGAATTCGTCGCGCAACTTGAAAAACAATTGGTGCAGGTTTTCGGCCGAAACCGTGTCGAGGTTGCCCGAAGGTTCATCGGCAAAAATCACAGCAGGCTTATTGATGAGTGCCCTTGCCACGGCCACGCGTTGTTGTTCGCCGCCCGAAAGTTCGTTGGGTTTGTGGTGGCTGCGCTCAGAAAGTCCGAGATAATCGAGTAGTTTTTTGGCTTCTATTTCTGTTTCGGACTTGCCTTTCCCGGCGATGAATGCGGGAATACACACGTTTTCAAGCGCCGTGAATTCGGGGAGCAGTTGATGAAACTGGAAAATGAAACCCAATTGCGCATTGCGGAATTTAGACAACGCACGGTCACTGAATTGTAACACGTTTTCGCCATTGATCAACAACTGGGTGTTTTGGTCTGCCGACGGCTTGTCCAGCGTGCCCAGGATTTGCAGCAGCGTAGTTTTTCCGGCGCCCGAAGCCCCAACAATAGAGACAATCTCGCCTTTGGCAATATGAAGGTCAACGCCTTTCAACACTTGCAATTGGTCGTAAAATTTTTGGATGCCTTTGGCCTGGATCATCTGGAAACGGTTTGCACAAAGAAACAAAGTTTTGGCGATATAGGCGGCAAGATTAACAACTAAAGTTTTCTGTGAATACCATAAGCAATAGCTATCGGATTGTAAAAAATCAATCGGTCAGAAGCCTTAACTTGCGCCTAGTAAAAAAGCATTCATGACTACGAACAATTCCAATATCGATTTGCAAGCCGGAGAAGACGCAGCGGTTTTCGCAGGAGGCTGTTTTTGGTGTACCGAAGCCGTTTTCCTAGCGCTCAAAGGCGTGAAGAAAGTCGTTTCTGGTTACATCGGCGGCAAGACCATCAATCCAACGTATAAGGAAATCTGCACTGGTGAAACCGGCCACGCCGAAGCCATCCTGATTATCTTTGACCCCCAACAAATCTCTTTCGGTGAATTGCTCGAAGTGTTTTTTGCCACGCACGACCCAACGACCATCAACCGTCAGGGCAATGATGTGGGCACGCAATACCGCAGCGAGATTTTCTATCTCCATGAGGAACAGAAAACCCAGGCGCAGGACTACATCGCGCTATTGACCCAGGAAAATACGTTTGGCAAGAAAATCGTGACCAAAATGTCGCCGGCGACTACTTTTTACGAGGCCGAGGATTACCACCAGAATTACTTTGAGCGCAACCCAACGCAAGGCTATTGCAGTTTTGTGATTCCTCCGAAAATTGAAAAACTGAAGCAAAAGTTTCCCGAAAAGCTTAAATCGTAACGGCATCAAATTTGCTAAGCGGGCGAGAACCAAATCTTGAAAGTCATGCAGCCACAACTTCAGCATAGAACTTCGCACAAAAATCGCGACCTCGTATTGGGAATTTTATTCGATGCTATCGGAACCATTTCATTCGGGATTCCGCTCGTGGGCGAATTTACCGATGTGGTTTGGGCACCCATCGCCGGATTCCTGATGACCTGGATGTATAAAGGGAAAGTTGGGAAAGTGGCCGGTATATTCACATTTCTAGAGGAAATCATCCCCTTTACCGATTTTGTTCCGTCATTTACCCTGATGTGGGTGTACACTTACCTTATAAAAAAACACGATTAGGATTCTTTTTCCTTTGGAAGTAAAAACCCGAGCTTCATGGCGCGCAGCATGCGTTTCTCGAATGCCCAAAAGAATTTAAACTGACCGAACATTGCGCCGATGCCTACCAGTAAAACTTGGTAAATCGGGAAAATTAAAATCAATCTTACCGGCGTAAACCAAAAACCGAGATCGTCTTTGGTAAGCCCAATCCATTCGCAAAAATACTTAGACAGCCAGGCCGAAGCCGATCCGGTAATCGCAAAGACGATAAAGATGATGGCGAATTGGAGGTTGGATTCAACACCCCAACGCTGTTTTAATTTGCGCATGGTATCTCTGTTGCAGACAAATATAAGACTCTGTTTTTCAAATTACAATTTCTGTTTGTACCGATTCTGGAAATAAATGAAATAATTGTACAACAGGTAATTGACCTCGAGCCCATAATGGATGTTGGGGTCGTAATCAATGCGCATCTCGTAAAGATTGGGATTGTAACGGTGCACATCCAACACGCGGCGGTTGTATTCGGTTACGAAAAAGTAATTTTTGTTTTC
>JAKQJQ010000349.1 GCA_029561105.1 Bacteroidota bacterium | reverse complement strand
CGACCCAATAGCCACCATTCCAAATCCAATCCCGGAAAGAATCAGGTTGTCGGTACTGATCGTTTTCTTTCTGAGTAGCGCGATGGTCAGGAACAAAAAACCAAAAAGCAGTAAAAGTTTAGACAGTACGGCATGGCTTTCGGCAGTAAACCGATTGGTGATAAAACCCAACAACGAAAACAAAAGGTAAATACCCGCAGATAAACAAAGCGGATGTTTCCAGGAAAGCAGCGGTAAAGTCCATTTTTTGGCAATGCCCAAAACTGATAGCGTAACCAGGAAAAGTCCCAAAAACAACTGCCTGGGCATCAAAGCCGGATCAACAGTGGCTTTTGAATACGCAAACGGAAGCAAGATTAAAAAGGACAGGTAAAGCCATCCGGTTGGGTTGCGTGGCATGGTCGTGGGTTTGGATACGGCCAAATATAATCAAAAACACGCTATAGCCTAAAGTGAAAAGGCTTCACCGAGGTAAAATTTAATGAGTGCATTATTGAACAGCAGTTCGTAGCTCGATTGGATGAGTTCTGCCTGCGATTTGTTGAACATCATCTTGGTGGTATTGAGTTCGTTGATGTTGATTTTTCCGAGTTGGAATTTCAACGCATCGGCCTCATAACTTTTCCTCGAGAATTCAAAAGCGATCGACGAGGATTCGTTTTTCTTGATCGACGTTTTGGTGTCGGTAATCGCTTTGAGGACTTCCTTAGAAAGCTGGTTGCGCATGATTTGCGTATCGAGCTTAGACTGCTTGTAGTTGATTTTAAACGATTTGATTTTCGCAAAATCCTCCAATTGGTTGAAGATCGGAATGGTTAGCGTAAAGCGCAATGCCTTTGAAAGATTGGCATCGAGCTGGTCTTTGTAGTAGACATCGCTGTAGGTCATGTTGTCGCCCAAAGTAAGGCGCATGCCCAAAGTGGGGTAACGTACCGAACGTGCAATACCCAGTTCGGCGCGCGCCGCTTTTTCCTTAAACAGACTCATCGCATACGACGGATTGATCTCTATTGCCTTGTTGATGATCGAGAATTGGTTTTCTGCCAAAGCCACGTTCTCATTGATTTCGAGCTTGGGCTTAAGCAAAACGATTTCCTGTTCAAGCGGCAGGTTCATGAGTTGCTTGAGGTTGATCAAATTGTCGGTAAGGTGGTTTTGATTGGTGAGTAAGGTTAGTTCTTCGGTGGCTTTTTGTGATTTGACCTTGAAAACTTCACTTTCAGAAATCACACCCGAATTGAATTTCAGTTCGGCGAGCTCTAGTTGCTTGGCACTCGATTGGATCTGCTCTTCATTGGCCAGGATCACGTCCTGCAAATACAAAATGGTGATGAATTTTTGAGCGAGGTCAATCGTCACGTTATATCTTACACGTTCTATGTTGGCGCGATTGATATTCATTTCCTGCTTGTTGCGCTTGATGGTGTTGATGGCCTCAAAACCCGAAAACAAATTAAAGTTGGCGTTGATTGCACCCGAATAATTTCGGATGGCATCGGTAACGAACAAATTGGTTTTGGGATCGATCTCACGTCCCCAGGTGTTTTTATTTTCGGCCTGCGCAGCGACACTCGGCAGCAATTTTCCGTAGCTGGCCTTGTATTGGTAGGCTGCATTTTCCTGATCGTATTGGGCAGATTGGAGTTCGAGGTTTTCCTTTAAGGCCAAATCCAGACAATCCTGGAAGGTCATCGCCTGTTGCGAAAAACAATAGCAATGAAAAGCGAGAGCAACGATTAACAAAATCTTTTTCATAACTAACTGACGCTATTGTCTATTTTGTTGAACAGTTTTTTCATGATGTATTGAAAAAGTTGCATGCGCTCTATGATTACTTCGCCCTTGAGCATATAACCCGCTTTTAGGTTGATGTTTGGGTTGTATTTGTCAATATTGGCCAGGCAATAAAAAGTCTTGTCTACATCCGATGGCGATACATAAGTGATTTTACCTTTAATCGCTCCATAACGATAATAGTTGTAAGCATCTAGCTTGAGGTTGATTTCCTGTCCTTTTTCGACATAGGCAAGGTCTTCTTCTTTCAAGATCACCTTGGCGTAGAATTTCTCTTTTTTGGGCGCTATGATCGTGAGCAAATCGCCTTTGTTTACGATCTGAGTATTTTGCCTCGCGTTGAAAAGGTTAGAAACGGTGCCGTCAATGGGCGATACCACGACCAGCTTTTGCATCTCATCGGCGACATAACCCAAGTTTGATTGGCCGTCCTTGATTTGCATCTGCAGTTCTACGATGTCGCGCTCATAATTGTGGATCTGGTTGTCTACATCAATGATGCTGCGCGTCAGGTCATTTTTGGTGCGGCTGTAGTTGTTGGCCAGGTTTTCAAAATCGTAATTCTTTTCAGAAAAAGTCGATTTGACATCAGCCTGGTTTTTCTTATCGTCGAGGTTGCGCGCCTTGGTATCGGTCATTTCGTATTTAGAGATTGCGCCTTTGGCGTACAACAGCGAGTCGGTCCTGAACTTGTCGGTCAGGATTGTGGTTTGCTGAGACGACAAATTGAGTTTGTTGTTGAGCCACTGGATTTGTTGGGCTGCTTTTTTGCGATCGGTTTTGTAGATCTTTGACTGGATGCGCAATAGGTGTGCGAGTGCTTTCTTCCGCTCGACGGTATTGGCGATCAGCTTGCGGATGATGACGATTTTGTTTTCCATAGAAGCCACATCGGTATTGAGAATCTCATAGTCCGATTTGGTCTTCTTGTTTTCGAGCACGAAAATCGTATCGCCTTTCTTGACTTCCTGTCCTTCCTTAACGGCAACCTTGACGATTTTAACCTCGTTAGGCGCATTGATCTTCAATTGCGGTGTATCAGAAAAAATTTGTCCTTCTTTGAAACTTACGGTATCGTTTAATCTCAGGGCAAAAATTAAAACCACTACAATGATCAGGAACGCAACCAGGATCCGGTGCAGGACCTTAATAAAGTTGATCGACCTCGTGTTGTAGTACGTAGAGTTCTCC
>JAKQJQ010000348.1 GCA_029561105.1 Bacteroidota bacterium | reverse complement strand
CGACCCAATAGCCACCATTCCAAATCCAATCCCGGAAAGAATCAGGTTGTCGGTACTGATCGTTTTCTTTCTGAGTAGCGCGATGGTCAGGAACAAAAAACCAAAAAGCAGTAAAAGTTTAGACAGTACGGCATGGCTTTCTGCAGTAAGCCGATTGGTGGTAAACCCCACCAATGAAAACAACAGGTAAATTCCAACGGATAATGAAAGTGGGTGTTTCCAGGATGGCGGCAAAAACGTCCATTTTTGTACGATGCCCAAAATTGACAACACCAGCACGAAAACGCCTAAAAGAAGTTGCCTGGGCATCAAAGCCGGATCAATAGTGGCTTTTGA
This sequence comes from Bacteroidota bacterium, assembly GCA_029561105.1. Taxonomy (GTDB): domain Bacteria; phylum Bacteroidota; class Bacteroidia; order Flavobacteriales; family Flavobacteriaceae; genus Flavobacterium. The sequence goes on along the minus strand of JAKQJQ010000348.1, from coordinate 2,649 downwards.
ATATGCAAACGGAAGCAAAATCAAAAAGGACAGGTAAAGCCATCCGGTTGGGTTGCGTGGCATGGTCGTGGGTTTGGTTACGTCCAAATATAATCAAAAACACACTATAGCCTAAAGTGAAAAGGCTTCGCCGAGGTAAAATTTAATGAGCGCGTTGTTGAACAGGAGTTCGTAGCCGGATTGGATGAGCTCTGCCTGCGATTTGTTGAACATCATCTTGGTGGTATTGAGTTCATTGATGTTGATTTTTCCGAGTTGGAATTTGAGCGCATCGGCCTCATAACTTTTCCTCGAAAATTCAAAAGCGATAGACGAAGATTCGTTTTTCTTCATAGACGTTTTGGTGTCGGTAATCGCCTTGAGTACTTCCTTAGAAAGCTGGTTGCGCATGATCTGCGTATCGAGTTTGGACTGCTTGTAGTTGATTTTATACGATTTGATTTTTGCAAAATCCTCCAACTGGTTAAAAATCGGGATGGTTAAGGTAAAACGCAACGTCTTAGAAAGGTTGGCGTCGAGCTGGTCCTTGTAATAAACATCGCTGTAAGTCATGTTGTCGCCCAAAGTAAGGCGCATCCCCAACGTTGGGTAACGTACCGAACGCGCAATACCAAGCTCGGCGCGCGCTGCTTTTTCCCTGAACAAACTCATCGCGTAAGACGGATGGATCTCGATTGCCTTGTTAATGATTGAGAATTGGTTTTCTGCCAAAGCCACATTTTCATTGATCTCTAGCTTGGGTTTGAGCAATACGATTTCTTGCTCAAGCGGTACATTCATGAGCTGTTTGAGGCTGATCAAATTGTCGGTAAGGTGGTTTTGGTTGGTGAGCAGGGTGAGTTCTTCTGTGGCTTTCTGCGATTTGACCTTAAAGACCTCACTTTCAGAAATCACACCCGAATTGAATTTGAGTTCGGCCAATTCCAATTGCTTCGCGCTCGATTGGATTTGCTCTTCATTGGCCACGATCACATCCTGCAAATACAAAATCGTGATGAATTTTTGTGCCAGGTCTATGGTCACATTGTACCGAACGCGTTCGATGTTGGCGCGGTTGATGTTCATTTCCTGTTTGTTGCGCTTGATGGTGTTGATGGCTTCAAAGCCCGAAAATAAATTGAAGTTGGCGTTGATAGAACCCGAATAATTACGGATGGCATCGGTAACGAACAAATTGGTTTTGGGATCAATCTCGCGTCCCCACGTATTTTTATTTTCGGCTTGCGCGGCCACGCTCGGCAGCAATTTTCCGTAGCTGGCTTTGTATTGATAAGCCGCATTTTCCTGGTCGTACTGTGCAGATTTGAGTTCAAGGTTCTGCTGCAATACCAGATCCAGGCAATCCTGGAAAGTCATCGCTTGCTGCGAAAAACAAAAGGATGGACAAGCAAGGGCAGCTATTAGCAAAATCTTTTTCATACCTAACTGACGCTATTGTCTATTTTGTTGAACAGTTTTTTCATGATGTATTGAAAAAGCTGCATGCGCTCGATGATCACTTCGCCCTTGAGCATATAACCCGCTTTAAGGTTGATACTCGGGTTGTATTTATCGATGTTGGCCAGGCAATAAAAGGTCTTATCTACATCCGACGGCGACACATACGTGATTTTTCCTTTAATCGCTCCATAGCGATAATAGTTGTAAGCATCGAGTTTGAGGTTGATTTCCTGTCCTTTTTCTACGTATGCGAGATCTTCTTCTTTAAGGATGACCTTGGCATAGAACTTCTCTTTTTTAGGCGCAATAATCGTGAGCAAATCGCCTTTGTTTACGATCTGTGTGTTTTGCCTGGCGTTGAAAAGGTTAGAGACCGTTCCGTCGATGGGCGATACCACTACGAGTTTCTGCATTTCGTCGGCGACATAACCCAAGTTTGATTGGCCGTCCTTGATCTGCATTTGCAGTTCCACGATGTCGCGCTCATAATTGTGGATCTGGTTGTCTACATCGATGATGCTGCGCGTCAAATCGTTTTTGGTACGGCTGTAGTTGTTGGCCAGGTTTTCAAAATCGTAGTTCTTTTCAGAGAAAGTCGATTTGACATCGGCCTGATTTTTCTTATCGTCGAGGTTGCGCGCCTTGGTGTCGGTCATTTCGTATTTAGAGATCGCGCCTTTGGCATACAACAGCGAGTCGGTCTTGAACTTATCGGTCAGGATCGTGGTCTGTTGCGACGACAAATTGAGTTTGTTGTTGAGCCATTGGATTTGCTGGGCTGCTTTTTTACGGTCGGTTTTGTAAATCCTCGATTGGATGCGCAAGAGGTGCGCCAAGGCTTTCTTCCGCTCGACGGTATTGGCGATCAGCTTGCGGATGATGACGATTTTGTTTTCCATCGAGGCCACATCGGTATTGAGGATCTCATAGTCCGATTTGGTCTTCTTGTTTTCGAGTACGAAAATCGTATCGCCTTTCTTGACTTCCTGTCCTTCCTTGACGGCGACCTTGAGGATTTTCACCTCGTTGGGCGCATTGATCTTGAGTTGTGGTGTGTCAGAAAAAATCTGTCCTTCTTTGAAACTTACGGTATCGTTTAATCTCAGGGCAAAAATTAAAACCACTACAATGATCAGGAACGCAACCAGGATCCGGTGCAGGACCTTAATAAAGTTGATCGACCTCGTGTTGTAGTACGTAGAGTTCTCC
>JAKQJQ010000330.1 GCA_029561105.1 Bacteroidota bacterium | reverse complement strand
TCAGGTATATCTCTTTTTTAAAGGGCGAAAGACCGTGTTGATTGCAGGTTATCATAAACACCTGCAAAACATCAGCGGGCAGCCCCGCCGGGATTACGGATGCTTTCGCCAGCGTTTCGATTTGCGCTGCGGTTATCCCGGCTTCTTGTTTTGTGATTTCGCTTTTCATTGTTCCTTTTCGTTATAATGGTTTTCAATCCCCGCCAAAGCGGCAATGGCAATGGCTTCGTTTTCTTTCCCGTCTATTTGCCCGATCTTTTCGCCGTCTGGGTTGAAAAGCCAAAATTCAATGGTAGGCTCCGTTTCCCATCGGGGCGCAAATACCTGTATTCGCATGAGGGAGTAGCCGGATTTGTTTTGGATGGCTTTTCCCGCGTCAAAGTGGGCGTCGAATGTTTGCTCTGGGATGTTCATATTGTAGGTTTCAAAAGTTCAAATACCTGTTTCAGATCTTCGAGTGTATTGTTTTTTGAGTTGCCCCATGTGTCAAAGTGCTTTCTAAGAACTTCGCGCAAATGGGCTTTTTCGTGCCGGTCTGTGATTTCTTGAATGCTCAAATAGCCTTGCAGGTTGTGTTGTGTGTACTGCTTATCGGCGTATTTTAAGGTCTGTTTATCAAAACCTTTGCCCTGGTATCTATCCAGGTAAAAATACTTGTTGCCAATTCTGGTAATTTGACACTCTTTTATTTCCATTTCGCCCCTGTGCCTGAACACTTCGACGAATACCTTTTGGCCTATTTCGAGTTTCATTGCTCAACAGTTTCAAGGTGATCCCAGCAAAGGGAATGAAAAGAAATGCCTTCCAGCCAGGGCTGGTACTCTTTGCCGTTCGCGTCCACGATGGAAAGAATTTCGATTTCCGCTTGTTCGTCCGGCTCTTCGGGTTCACCATGTGCGCCGCGTGAACCGCGTGATGGTGGAGTGTGTTGGTAGGTTATGGTTAACTCGACTTCCATCCATTCGGGCGGCTCGCAATAACCGGAAGAGAATATTTCGGCGGTGTGTTGGAAAGTGCGTTGCATGGTGAGTGTGGTTTTAGCATTGTGCAAGGTGTGTGA
>JAKQJQ010000046.1 GCA_029561105.1 Bacteroidota bacterium | reverse complement strand
TGACGTGGTTTTCGGGGGTTTCGGACAGGTACGGAGCAAGCTTGACAAGCGCAAGCACTACGGCGTTTTCTGCTTGCGTGTCATCCATTAGCCGCACGGGCTTTTGCCGTACATCTGCAATCCATTCGACTTGATCGGGGGGTACGTCGGGGACGGTGGGTAAAATAGGTTTGTATTCCTGTATTTCAGTCATTGGAAAGATTTAAAAGAGGGGCGCAGATGCCCCGCCAAATTGCCAATCTAAAATAGTTCTGCTTGTGCTTTCGCTAAAACGGCGGCGGCTACATTTTTCTTTGCTTGTTCAAAGTATGACTTTTTCAATTCAAAGCCAATTCCTTTACGCCCCATCTTCACGGATTGGTACACCTCAGAACCGATGCCCATAAATGGAGTTAAAACCGTATCGCCTTTATTTGTGTACAAATGCACCAGCCTTTCGATTACTGGTAATTGAAGCGGGCATATGTGCTTTTCGTCGCGTTCGTCGCGGGCTTTTTGGAATCCCTGTAAAGTATCGCCTTGGTTTATGTCCATCCAAACGGGGGATGCGTATTTCTGCCAAAGATCAACGGGTAAATCCGTATTTGTCACGGGGTCGGTACGGTCGCCATCTTTGCGGAAAATCAAAACGTAATCAGGAATACCTACCCGGCTCATGGTGGAGTCTTTTTTGATCTGCTTGTGCAGCAAACCGAGTGCCTTTGTACGCTGCATTTCAACAACTGGGTCTTTCCAAATTGTTACTCGGCTGTGGTAAATAAAGCCAGATTCTTCAAAAAGGCGCAAAATCATTCCTGAAAAGTCGCGCAACCCAATAAAGCCCTCTTTGCCTTTTTGGATTGGCAAGTCCATACAATGCACTGCCACATTGCGCCCTTGCTTAATCACCCTGTGCAATTCCTTTACTAAAAATCCAAACTGCAACATAAACTCTTTATAATCCTTTGAATTGCCCATATCCTCAATGTGGCTGGAGTATGTGTAAAGCTCCGCAAAAGGTGGGCTGAATACCGAAAAACCTACGCTTTCATCCGGTACGCTGGCAATCAACTGAACGCAATCACCACGCTGGATGTCGTACCATTCATTTTGTGATTGATCGAATTGGATTTCTTCGCGCTCATGGGTCATTTCAGCGCAGACATATTTAGCCATTTCGGTTTGCATTTTCTCGAATTGAGTTTGTTTAGTTCGGATTGAATTGATAACGTTTTGCATGGTGTCAGTAGTGACAATCCAAATACTAACCTCATGCTTTTGCCCAAATCGGTATGAGCGTCGGATTGATTGATACAAACCCTCAAAGGAAAAGTCAAGCCCGGCAAATACTTGGTTATGGCAGTTTTGATAATTTAGGCCAAATTGTGCAATCTTGGATTTGGTAATCAAAACCCGAAATTCATTATTCGCAAAACCCAAAAGCTTGCTTTCTTTATAGTCTTGCTTGTCGCTACCTTTTACCTCAATTGCACCATGAATAAGTTTGCGCAATTCTTCGCCCTCTGCATCTTGCTTTATCCATATGATGAAATTTTCATCGGATGCGTTGACAATTTCCGCAACTTTAGAAAGACGATCAATCAAAGTAAGTCGCAATTCCTGATTGAAATTAGTTGCACTCACTGCAATGTCGTTAAATAAAAGGCCGTTGTTCCGGTGGGTGGTTTTAATCTGTTCTTCGATAAAATTGAGGTTTGGCAAGTCGTAACCTTTGGCGGTAAACCCAATATCGGCAGGATTAGAAAACATCAAAGCCCATGACGAAATAAACTTCCAAAACGCGCTTGTGGCATGTCCTTTTAACCTCCATTTTGCCGTTTCTCCGCCATCGTGGACAAAGTACATTGCAAGCACTTCATTGTAAGTCATCACATCTAAAAAGTCGGAATGGTTGCCAATTTCCATCGGGTCGTTTGGCGATGGGGTGGCAGTACAAGCCAGCTTGTAAGACGTGTTTCTGAACGAGTCAATGATAAGCGTCTTGGTTTTGCCTTCAAAGTTTTTCAGGATTGACGACTCATCTAAAACGATGCCAGCGTATAAAGAGCAATCAATGTTTGCGAGTTGCTCGTAATTGGAAATGTAAATGCCATCGCCGCTGAAATCTTCAACCCGTGCAACATCATAGCCAAAACGATTGCCTTCTTGAATTGTTTGCCCGGCTACCGCAAGGGGGCATAAAATCAACACATTGCCAAATTTTGATGCAACTTGTTTTGACCACTCCAATTGCATCAACGTTTTACCTAGCCCACAATCAGCAAAGATCGCTGCTTTACCAAGCTCTAAGCAGCGTTGAACGGTGAATTTTTGGAAGTCAAAAAGCAGGGGATTGAGTTCGGATCGCTCAATCTTAAAGCCGCTTGTTTTGTGGCTGCGGCGCTTTTTTTCGAGAATGGTTTGATAATCCATTTTTAGATTGGTTTTGATAGTCACAAAAATAGAGGCTTAGTTTCACTTAAAAAATACCCAAAACACGGTATTTTAACCAGTCGTATTTTCACGAATAAACTGCTCCCATTTCTGTGCCGTCGTCATGGGTTGGTTTTTCAATTTCGCCACAATCGTATTAAATTGGCCGTAAAACGTCGTCGGATTGAAGTTGGCAGTGAAATAGGCTTCTTTCGGGTGGTCTTGTAGGTACTTGCCCCACATTTCGATAAAATCCCTCCACGGCTGCAACTTGTCCAGCGGAACAATACTGGATTGAATTTGCCGGGCTTCCAGGATGCCATATAGCTTTTTCATGGGCTGCAAGTACTTGGGCATAAACTCCGGTTTTTCGCCGCCGTTCATTTTGGCGTATTGGTCGGAGTAGATTTCAAACATCGGCTTGATTGGAGTCGGATTTTCTACCTTTTCTTTTTTCGCGCCACTTTTTTCTTTTGGCTTTTGAGTCGCTTTTGAATTAAGTTCAGCGTAAAAAATATCAACCAAATCAGATGCAGATTTACTTGTATCTTCTTCAAAGTAATCAGGAACGTGGTGTATTTCTACACTCGTTTCGTCTACTTCATCAATGAGGGTGACGGTCGAACTTGTTTCGACTATTGTTGTATTCTCTGTTGTAATCTTCTGTGTATTCTCTGTACCTATAATAGTTCGTAGGTTAACGCCGCGCTTGCTCGTAGATAACCTACTACCCAGTTCGTAGGTAAACGACGAACTGAATTGTTGAAGAACTACCAACAGATTGGTGTGATTTACACTATACCATGTGCGACATGGAACGCCTTTTCGCTGAATTGTGATAAATGGC
>JAKQJQ010000039.1 GCA_029561105.1 Bacteroidota bacterium | reverse complement strand
TTTGGACATTGATTTTGAGATCAGGCTTAAGGAGGTGGATGAAGTGTATCCGCCTGATTTGCAATCGGCCCAAATCACCGAATACCTCGCCAGACTAAAAGGAACGCCCTTCGATGGGTTGCTCACAGACAATGAAATCCTCGTCACCAGTGATACCATTGTGTGGCATGAGGGAAAAGCGCTCGGGAAACCAAAGGATTACGAGGACGCTTTTGAAATGCTGCGCTCGATGTCGGGCAAGACCCACGAGGTGATTACTTCGGTTTGTTTTAAAAGTAGCAACATCATTGATTTGGTTACCGAGACAACATTGGTCACCTTTCATGCGTTATCCGATGCAGAAATCAAATACTACCTCGACCATTATTACCCATCCGACAAGGCCGGCAGTTATGGCATTCAGGAATGGATTGGTTTTGTGGGCGTGGCCAGAATCGAAGGTTCGTACCCGAACGTCATGGGTTTGCCGATTGACAAGGTGTACCAATATCTCAAAAATCTAAAATAACATGCCTTCACTCGACAACTTTTTTACCGAAACCGTTGCCACCGTTGTTGTTTTTGTGGTAATTATGGTGTTGCGCAGCGTCATCAACGGCCTGGTCCGAAACTACGCTACCAAGAGCCAGATCCTGGAACATCGGCTCAACCTGGTGATCAAATACAACAGTATTTTTTTCACGTTGCTTTTTGTGACAGCGGTATTTATCATTTGGGGCGTTCAGACCAAGGATTTGTTCCTGACCGTTTCATCGGTGCTTACCGTGATTGGCGTGGCTTTGTTTGCGCAGTGGTCTATATTGAGCAACATCACTTCGGGGGTGATTTTATTGTTTTCGTTCCCATTCAAGATTGGCGACATCATCCGCATCCACGACAAGGACTTCCCGATCGAGGCCGAAATTGAGGACATCCGAAGCTTTCATACGCTGCTCAAAACCTCAGATGGCGAATTGATCACCTATCCCAACACCCTATTGATGCAAAAAGGGATTTCAATTGTACGCCACCATACCTTTGACGATAAGGAGTTTACAGACTAATCGTACGCGGAATCTTATAACTTTAACAAAAAATAATATAAGCATCTCGTTGGCTTAAAGCTTCATATTTGTCTAACTAAAACAAACAAATATGAACGAGGTGCTTAAATTGCCGTTCTACGCAAAACTTACGGTTATTTTGTTGGGAATGATCGCAGCGGGATTTATTTTTTATATCGGAAAGGACATTCTCATTCCCATCCTAATGTCGTTGTTGTTTGCCATCTTGTTGCGGCCCATCGTTAATTTCCTCAACAGCAAATTGCGGTTGCCACATGTGCTCGCATCGATACTTTCTGTTATCTTTTTCTGCCTGGTGATCTTGGGTGTCATTTGGTTCATGTCGATGCAGATCAGTGAGGTGGTGAGTGATGTCAATAAGATAGAGCGCAACCTCACGATCCATTTTCGCAACGTCCAACAGTTCATAAAAGAGAATTTACATGTGAGCCAGCGAGAGCAGCAGCAATACATCAACGATGCCGCCAAAGACTCGATGTCAAAAGGTAAAGAGCTCATTGGCAGTACATTGCTTTCATTTACCGATACGCTGCTCACAATGACCCTTATTCCCATATACACTTTTCTCATCTTGCTATACCGCAACCATTTCTTGAAATTCTTAGGCAAGCTGTTCCATAAAAATCACCACGCCAAACTCATTGATTGCCTGACGCAAATTAAGGTGGCGGTAAAAAGCTATATCGTTGGGTTAATTTTAGAAATGATTGCGGTTTCTGTATTGACGACGATTGGATTCATGATTATCGGTGTTGAATACGCGATTCTTCTGGGCGTCATCACGGGAATCTTAAACCTGATCCCATACATCGGGATTTTGTTTGCGATGTTCCTTAGTATCGTGGCTTCATTGACCGGAACACCTGATATGAGCATTGTTATTGGAGTCATTGTGGTAAACATCATTGTACAACTCATTGACAACAACGTGTTGATGCCGATTATCGTCAATTCAAAAGTCGAAATCAATGCATTCGTATCTATTATTGGCATTATAATAGGCGGCGCGCTCGGCGGCGTGGCAGGTATGTTCCTGGCTATTCCGGTGATTGCGGTTTGCAAAGTGATTTTTGACCGCATTTCGTACCTCGAAGCCTGGGGTTACCTGCTCGGCGATGACTTGCCAAAAACCTACGTCTGGAAACACATTAAACTACCGCGGTACGATCATGAACAAAGCAGTGACTCATTACTTATGGCTACCAGTATTCCCGCGCCCACTTTTACGCAGACCGACACGATTAAGCCGCAGGATTCTGAGGATTCAGAAAAATAGCTCTAAAACTTAGATACATACTTGAAAATGCAGCTTCTAAACGGGCTGTATTTTTTTTGTTTTCATATACAAATTCTATAAATATTAACTTACAAATATTTTAAAATAGCACTTTTTATCTATATTTTCATGCTTTTTGTCGACATTTTAAATTTTGATTGCTAAATTTACCCTGTAATTTTTTGATGCCGATTTGAATGTCTAACTTTTGAAAACCAGCTTTTTAGGTTTCAAGACTAAACATACCAGCGATGAAAAAATTGATTATTACCATAGCCCTGATTGGTTTGGCGTCGGGAAACGTCTTTGGCCAGTCTTATAATGCGAATGAAAGCACGCCGCTTGTCAATCCAAAAAACAACTGTCGATTGCGCTATTATTATTATCCAAACCTTGAAGCTTACTTTGACACTCAGAAAAGGATTTACTATTACAAAGTCAACACGCAGTGGGAAACGGCCCAAGAAATACCCAACGGTTATCGCGGCTATTCCATGTTCAACAAATACAACGTAATGATTACCGACTATGACGATGATTATATTTGTCAATTTATAAATATCCACAAAAAAAAGTACCCCTACATACCAACGAACGCTCCAAAAAAACAACCGCCCTAACCAATTGAACCATGCTCATCACTTTCCTACTAGTTAAATTAGGCCTTCACCTAAAAGATATGTTAAAATCGGAATAAATAAAATTGCTCTTTTTAGATAATCAGTAATTTTGAAGCTAAGCCAAACCTCAAAAAATGCAAAAGCTTTACCTTTTCTGTTCACTCACATTCCTTTTTACCTTTCCCGATCTTTACGCACAACAGCCTCAAAAACCGAATGCTGCCGAAATCTACCAGCAGATCCAGAAGCTCAACTTTCTCGGATCGGTCTTGTATATTGCCGCGCACCCAGACGACGAAAACACCCGGCTCATCTCCTACCTCGCCAATGAACAGCACGCGCGAACGGGTTATCTGTCGCTTACACGCGGCGACGGCGGGCAAAACCTGATTGGTCCCGAATTACGCGAACTGCTCGGCGCCATCCGAACCCAGGAACTGATCGAAGCCAGAAAAATAGACGGTGGCGAGCAATTCTTTACACGCGCCAACGATTTCGGCTATTCTAAAACCCCTACCGAAACCATGGCCATCTGGGATAAGGACGCAGTGCTGCAGGATATCATCTACGTCATCCGAAAGTTCCAACCCGACATAATCATCAACCGATTTGATGCGCGTTCACCGGGAACCACGCATGGTCACCACACGGCTTCGGCGATGTTAAGCCTCGAAGCGTTCGATAAATCCAACGATGCTGCCATCTATCCCAACCAACTGAAACTGGTACAAACCTGGCAACCCAAACGCGTATTTTTTAATACTTCGTGGTGGTTTTACGGCAGTAAGGAAAAATTTGAAAAGGCCGACAAAAGCAAGCTTTCACAGATCCAAACCGGAGTTTATTATCCGTCAATCGGGAAATCCAACCAGGAAATTGCGGCATTGAGTCGAAGCCGACACCAATCGCAAGGTTTTGGAAATACCGGCGTACGCGGGGAAGATTCAGAATACCTCGAATTCCTAAAAGGCGATGCCATGAAAGACAAAAACAATCTTTTTGAAGGCATCGACACCTCCTGGAACCGGGTGAAAGGCGGAAAGCCGATCGGAGATTTGCTCGCAAACGTAGCAAAGAATTTCGACTTCAAAAATCCGTCGGCGAGCGTACCTGATTTGGTCAAAGCCTACGCGATGGTACAAGCTTTAGAGGAAACCCACTGGAAAACCATTAAATCCGAAGCGCTTAAAAAAACCATTGCGGCGTGCTCGGGTTTGTATCTCGAAGCCGTGGCCGAAAACCCAGAATCGACACAGGGCA
>JAKQJQ010000290.1 GCA_029561105.1 Bacteroidota bacterium | reverse complement strand
AATTCAATTTCCTCCCTCTCCATTCGTCCCGAATACCAATTAATCTCCATCCAAGAATCCTATTGCCAACTAAAACTCTTCAATCCGCAAGGTTTTCAAGTCTTCTACGAAGAATTAAACCAATTCCCCAGTGACGAAATTCTCCTGCAATTATTTGAATATAAATTAAATTCCAATTATTTAATTCTAGATAGTGCATTAAATAAAACACTCGAAATGATTCGTTGGGAAATACCCAACAATTCCATCGAATCTCTAGTATCAAAACCGTGCTGGACGCTCGTCTGTTATTGGTCTACTAGGTCTGCACTTGAAGCCCAAAAAGAGCGAATGCGTGTTTGGACTCGCTTTCAAAAAAAACATCCCGAATATCCGCTAGAAATCTATTTTATCCAGCAGGATATTTCACCTTAAATCGTTCCGGTTGATCAGGCGTTCCGAATTCACCTCGCCATTCTTCAACCATGAAAATACCTATACTGATTATCACTTCTCTTCTTTTGCAACAAGTGCTTGCTCAAGACGATCCCTGTAAATTTAACTGCTTTCATCCAACAATAAATGATACTAACTACAAACCAATACCATCCAAGTATAAACATGCACTCAACTGCTCCTGGCAATTTGCTGGACTGAACATAAATTCTAATCCTAACTCAAAATCTCAACTCAAACTATCCGGTTATTCTCTCATTAGTTACCAATTTAATCATCAATCAAAAGCTTGGAAAAAACAACTCGAGCTATACGATGAATCTGGTTTCTTGTGGATTACCGACAGTCTATTTATTCCCGAAAAAGACCTCACACGAATTAAATCAGCTATTTCTCGCACATCCGATAAGCCAATTAAGCTACAGATAACAAGCTCCTTCCAAACTCAAAAACTAAAAGGCTTTACTCCAATTACCGATTCTTTGGGAATCAAAGCTCCAAGGCAAAGTTCCGGATTTCAATCTCCAGGCTCTTTTCTGCTAAATGGTGGATTAGAATTTCAACCAGGGAAAATCGGCTCGATTGAACTCAGTCTTGCTTCTGGGAAAGTCATGTGGATGCTCAATAAACAACTCTACAGCTTTCAAAATACCACCGAACTATATGGAATATCAATCGATAAGCAATACAAAATCGAGGGCGGACTGAATCTCCAATCTAAACTCGAAAAAGCCTTTAGTTCACGATTACGTTGGGAGCATACTAGCACGTGGTTTTATCCTGTGAGTAAAGGTGGAGATGCCGATATCCAAATCCGGAATGCCGTTTTTTGGAAACCCAGCACAACATTCCAAGCCTGTTTAAGAACCACCTATTCGTATAACGAAACACGCTTTCCTCCGGGCACTTGGACCGGTGAACTCTCACTTGGATACGTCTTTGTCAAAAATCCTTAACCACGAATTGCAGCAACACCTGGCAATTCAATTCCTTCCATGTATTCAAGCAAAGCTCCACCACCTGTGCTCACGTAGGAAACACGTTCAGCAATGCCAAATTGATTCACCGCGGCTACCGAATCTCCACCTCCAACAAGAGAGAAACTTCCTGCTTCTGTGGCAGCTACAATAGCCATAGCTACTTCGCGTGTTCCTTTTTCAAATGCAGGCATTTCAAAAACTCCCATAGGCCCATTCCACAAAATGGTCTTGCATGAGCGAATCACTTCGCTAAACTGAGCAATCGTTTTAGGTCCAATGTCTAATCCCATCCAACCAGCTGGAATCACATTCACATCGGTTGTTTGGGTATTAGCATCGGCGGCAAACTTATCTGCAATCACAGCATCAACAGGTAGATGAATTTGAACACCCATCGCTTTTGCTTTTTCCAATAATTCCAATGCAAGATTCAACTGTTCATCTTCTACGAGAGAAGAACCAATTTGTCCGCCCATTGCTTTGATAAACGTAAACGTCATTCCACCACCAATAATCAAATGATTCACCTTAGGAAGAACATTCTCAATAATCGAAATCTTGCTGCTCACTTTAGCACCACCCATAATCGCTAACACCGGATGAACCGGATGCTGCAACACACGATCAATTGCATCAATCTCTCCTTGCATCACATAACCAAACAGTTTTTGTACCGAAAAAAATTGAGCTATCACCGCAGTTGAAGCATGGGCACGATGAGCCGTTCCAAATGCATCATTCATGTACATATCGCCCAATGCAGCTAGTTTCTGTGCAAATGCTACATCACCAGCTTCTTCTTCCTTGTAAAAACGAAGATTCTCCAACAGTAAAATCTCACCCATTTTCAATTGTCCAACAGCAGTTTCGGCTACCGGACCAATACAATCAGCTGCAAAAGCAACAGGCTTTCCAACTAATTCCGACACTTTTCCGCAAATATGCTTCAACGAAAATTTATCCTCCGGTCCCGACTTAGGACGACCCAAATGCGACATCAAAATCACTGCACCGCCACCAGCAAGTACTTTCTGTATAGTAGGAATCGCAGCACGAATGCGGGTATCGTCACTTACATGCAGATTGGCATCCAAAGGCACGTTAAAATCAACACGGATAAGAACTTTTTTTCCAGAGAAATCGGCAGTTTCGATCGAGAGCATAGGTTGAATTTTGTGCTGGCGAATTTGAGAAAAAATGCGCTAGCCTCGTACTAGAAATATTCCTTCCCAAGCCTTTTTCCGTACTTTCGCCCCATGCAGTTTGCCGAGATACCCGGTCATGATAACCTTAAGCAACGCCTCTTACACAGCGTTCACGAGAATCGTATTCCTCATGCTCAGCTATTTGCCGGGCCTGAAGGTTCTGCAGCATTGCCTTTAGCCATTGCTTTTGCTCAGTTTGTAGCTTGCGAAAACCGCTCCGAGAACGATAGTTGCGGTCATTGTGGTTCCTGTGTTAAGTTTCGCAAACTAGCACATCCCGATTTGCATTTTTCGGTTCCCGTAAACTGGGAAAAACCCACCACCGAACTACATACGCAACCCTTTCTCGAACTCTGGCGCGCCGAATTGCTCAAAGATCCATACCTCGGTATTGATCAATGGGTTGATGCCATCGACATTGGAAACAAACAGCCCTTTATTTCGAATTACGAAGCCAACGAAATCATCAAGCGTTTAACATTTAAGGCATTCGAATCCGAATATAAATTCATGCTCATTTGGTTACCCGAAAAAATGCGGGTCGAAGGTGCGAATCGCATCCTCAAAACACTCGAGGAACCTCCAGAAAAAACAATTCTCTTCCTCATCTCTCAACATCCCGAAGAATTACTTACAACCATCATTTCGCGTACGCAATTGTTCAAAGTGCCAGCCTACACGGCTAGCGAGGCTGCAACAATTTTGCATCAACGTTCGGGTTTACCACTCGATCGCTGCTTGATGGCATCCGAAGTTGCAGAGGGAAATCTTGCACAAGCACGTTGGATGCTCGAGAACAGTGATGAAGCCGATCAACAACTCGAATTGTTTCGAAACTGGATGCTTTTCTGTTACGGTTTTCAAGTGGGCGATTTGTTACGTATCACCGATCAGTTCGCTAAAGAAGGTCGCGAATGGCAAAAAGGATTTTTCGCCTACGCACTTTACATGATTCGTCAAACTTTACTGATGAATCATCAACCGCAACTGAATCGTCTAACCGAGGGCGAACGGACCTTTTTGACCAAGTTCAGCCGCTTTTTTCACCCAGGTAATTACGCTGTCATAAGCAATCATATCAACGAAGCCAGCGCTCACATCGAACGCAATGGCCACGCTAAAATCGTCTTCTTCGACACCTCGCTGCTGATCTCGGATGTGTTTAGAAAAGAAAAGTCGCGCGTATCTATAACCCGTCTTTAATGACGGACTTTCACTTTTTTTCGCCAGTTTTGTGGCATCGGATCTCGTTAGGCTACGTGCTGAATTTAGGATTGCCTACAAACGATTGATCTGTTGATATATAAGACCTGAGGTAGAATGGGATGTACAAGTTGCTCTTCCGGAAGAGGCGGATTGCCTGCCGGATGTAAAAATAACGGAGCTTGCGGCGCAGGTGGTTGCGATAAACTACCCGTGTTCGACTGGCTCGCCAATATGGAACTTCCCGATGGGAAAGCACCATACGACATAGTGGAAGTTCGGTTTAAAAACAGCCGGAAAGAATATTTCCGAATAGGAGAAGTGAGCGGTTTAGTTGTAGGCGACGCTATTGCTGTGGAAGCCTCACCTGGACACGATATTGGAATGGTTTCGATGACCGGTGAACTCGTTCGCTTGCAATTGAAGAAACTGGGTATTCCAGCCGACGGATTATTCAAAGCCGTTTACCGAAAAGCCCGTCCGGTGGATATGGAGAAATGGGAAGCTTCGGTAGAAAAGGAGCAAACCACCATGATGCGCGCTCGTGCTATTGCGGTGGAGCTTAAGCTGAACATGAAAATCAGCGATGTAGAATATCAAGGCGATGGTACTAAAGCCATTTTCTACTACACTGCCGAAGATCGAGTTGATTTTCGTGAATTGATACGCCACTTAGCTGAAGAATTTAAGATTCGTATCGAGATGCGCCAAATTGGTTCACGCCAAGAAAGCTCTCGATTAGGTGGAATTGGCTCATGCGGACGAGAACTCTGTTGCTCTACTTGGTTGCGCGATTTCCGTTCGGTAAACACCAGCGCGGCTCGTTATCAGCAATTGTCGCTCAATCCACAAAAGTTAGCCGGACAATGCGGTAAACTCAAGTGCTGCTTGAATTACGAACTCGATTCTTACCTCGATGCGATCAAGGATTTCCCCGAAGGAACTCCTCGTCTTGAAACTAAAAAAGCTGCCGCGTTTCACCAAAAAACCGACATCTTCAAACGCGTGATGTTCTACGCTTACGTAGATGATCCGGGAAATTTCATTGCTGTTCCTATTAGTCGCGTTAAGCATATCATGGAACTCAACAAAAACGGGGAAAAACCCGATGTGCTGTTGAGCGAAAAGGAAATTCCAAAAGTGGTGAAGGAACTCGATTACGACAACGTAGTAGGGCAGGACAGCCTCACTCGTTTCGATAGCGAGAAGCGTAAAAAGAAGAAGAAAAAGAAGAAACCAGGTTCAGGAATTAATTCCGGTTCTGAAGCTACGCCGGTAAGTGCTGCAGCGCCTCAAACCTCGACACCTGCGAAAGTTCAACGTCCTATCCAGCCTAACAGGCCGCAAGTTCAACGTCCGCCACAAGCGAATCAAGCGAATCAGCAAAATCGCCCGCAGGTTCAACGTCCACCACAGACAAACCCGCCTAACCAGCAAAATCGTCCGCCACAACAGCGCCCGAATAATCCCAATAATAACAAACGCCCGAATCATGGTCCGCGCCCTCCTAAGCCGCCACAGACTCCCGAAGCCTGAGCTATTCCTATTCTTGCTTTTGGTGTTATTCAGCAGCTCTTGCGATAAGCAACGGGTATTCGAAGAAAACACGCCTATTCCCGATAATATCTGGAAAGCCGATCAGCCCGTGCGTTTCGAAGTTACTATCGACGATACACTGAGCGGACATAATTTCCTCATGAACATCCGCCATGCCGAAGGATATCCCTACAGCAATCTATTCGTGTTCCTAAAAACCGATTTCCCCAACGGCAAGGCAGCACGTGATACTATTGAGTTTATTCTGCAAAATCCCGATGGAAAATGGAGCGGTTCCGGTCTCGGCGATTTGTGGGATAGCCAAATTCAATTCAAGCAAAACATCCGTTTTCCCCTCAAAGGAAAATACACCTTCACCATTGAACAAGCCATGCGAGCTCCTGCCCTTCCTATGATCATGGAAATGGGTTTACGCATCGAAAAATACTCGGCTGAATAATCCGACTTCTAGTTTAAGTTATTGTTTTTGGGGCTTGCCCTGTCCTGAAAAAGGCCAGTGCCGCGT
>JAKQJQ010000266.1 GCA_029561105.1 Bacteroidota bacterium | reverse complement strand
ACCCAAAAACTTCCCAAAACGCTCCACAAAGCGCTTTTTTTTCACCCCCAACGTAGTTACTCCATTCCCCAACTTTTCCCTATATTTACCCCCTAAAATTAAAATTATGTGCGCAACAACCTCCCAACAAAGCTTCATGCTCGAAGCCATCAACCTCTCTATAGAAAACGTAAAATCGGGTAACGGCGGGCCGTTTGGTGCCGTGGTCGTCAAGGACGGCGTGATCATCGCGCGCGGTGCCAACTCGGTGACCTCCACCAATGACCCAACGGCGCATGCTGAGGTCGTGGCCATCAGGAACGCCTGCGCGGCACTCGGCAGTTTCCAGCTCGATGGTTGTGAGATTTACACGAGCTGTGAGCCTTGCCCCATGTGCCTGGGCGCGATCTACTGGGCCAGGCCAGACAAGATGTATTACGCCAACACCAAGGCCGATGCGGCCGAGATTGCCTTTGATGACCAATTCATCTACGACGAGATAGAAACCCCTGTAGAAAACCGTAAACTCGTCACCGAGCAAATGATGCGCGAGGAGGCGCTGGAAGCCTTCCGCCTTTGGGAAACCAGCAACAAAAAAATAGAATATTAATGGTGGCGTTCGTCTTAAATAACCGGCTGGTGAAAACCGATGCCGCGGCAAGCACTACCTTGCTCGATTTTATCCGCTACGATGAGAACCTGCGCGGTACCAAGATCGGTTGCCGCGAAGGCGATTGCGGCGCGTGTACGGTGCTCATCGGTTCATTGAAGGAAGGACAAACCGCCTATATGAGCGCTACTTCGTGCCTCACGCCTTTGCCCAATGTACACGGCAAACACGTCGTGACCGTTGAGGGACTCAATTTACAGGGCAAACTCAACCGCGCCCAACAGGCCATGGTAGACTGTTCGGGTACGCAATGCGGATTTTGTACGCCGGGTTTTGTGAACTCACTTTGTGGGTATGCACTCAACGCCACCGCACCCGATTTGAAAGGCGCGATTAGTGCCATCGATGGTAACATCTGCCGTTGTACGGGTTACAAATCCATCGAACGCGCGGCTGGGAAATTGTCTGAAGCCTTGTTGCAGAAAGACCAAAATAAACCGCTCGAATGGCTCGTTGACAATGAATTCCTGCCCGATTATTTCCTTGAAGTTTCAGGGAAATTAGCTTCCATCCAAACCCATTACGCAGCACCGGCCGGAACCGTCCCTATTGGCGGCGGAACCGATATTTACGTACAGAAACACGACTCGGTACACGAGATCGACCTCGACTATCTGTTCGATAAACCGGCGCTCAACGGCATCACGTTTAACGGCGATTCCTGTACGCTGCAATCGGCCGTGACCGTGACCGAACTCATGGAACATCCGGTGTTGCTCGAGGCGATCCCCAACTGGTATGCATTCCTCAAATTGCTGTCGTCGACACCCATTAGGAACATCGCCACGATTGCCGGGAACCTCGCGAACGCTTCACCGATTGGGGATTTTACGATTATCCTCATGGCCCTGAAAGCCAACTTGACTTTATCCGATAAGGAAAACAACAAACGCGAAATCCCGCTCAAAGATTTCTACCTCGGCTACAAAACGCTAGATAAAAAACCCGACGAAATCATTTCGGCCATCACTTTCGAATTGCCCAAAACCAATAAATTCAATTTCGAGAAAGTCTGCAAACGCCAATACCTCGACATTGCGAGCGTGAATACGGCGTTCCAGTTTTCGGTGAACGGAAACACGATTACCGAGGCGCACGGTGCCATTGGTGGCGTGGGCCCGATCCCCAAATTCCTGTCGCAGACTTGTGAATTTTTATCCAATAAGGAGATCAATGCAGAAAATATCCGTCAAGCGGAAGGCATCCTGCAAATAGAAATAGCACCCATCTCGGACGCGCGTGGTACCATCGCTTACAAACGCCTGCTCGCGCGCCAGCTGTTCTTTGCGCATTTCATCACTTTGTTCCCCGAAACCATCCAAATGCACGATTTGTTATGATCAATATAGACGCGCAAAACCATGTCAAGGGACAATCGATTTACCTCGACGACATCCAGGAGCGCAACGGCACCTTATACGCGTTGCCGTTCGATGCCACTGTGGCGCATGCCAAAATCGTGAGTATCGACCTCGAGGCCGCACGCCAATGTAAAGGCATCGTCGCGATCCTTACCGCCAAGGATGTTCCCGGCGAAAACCAGATTGGCGGCATCATCCCAGACGAACCTTTGTTTGCCGAGGATGAGGTACATTTTCGTGGAATGGTTATCGCGCTCATCGTAGGCGACTCCGAACACCATTGCAGACAAGCCGCCAAACACATCAAAGTCGTTTACGACGAACTGCCGGTGATTGTCGACCCGCGTGAGGCGCAGGCCAAAGGCAAACTCATCGTACCGCCGCGTACCTTTAAACTCGGCAATACGACTGATGCCTGGGCGCAATGTGACCACGTTTTTGAAGGCCGCAGCGACGTCAACGGGCAGGAACATTTATACATAGAAACGCAGGGCGCTTACGCGAGGAATAAGGAAGACGGCAGCATTGTCGTTTCGTCGTCCACGCAAGGCCCAACAGCAGTACAACGCACCGTTTCGCGTGTGTTGGGCATCGCGATGCACAAGATTGAGATTGACACCGTTCGCCTCGGCGGCGGATTTGGCGGAAAAGAAGACCAAGCCACACCTTGGGCAGTCATGGTCGCGCTCGCCACCCAAATCCTGCACAAACCCGTCAAGATGTCGATGCACCGTATGGACGACATGCGCATGACGGGGAAACGCCATCCATACTCAGCCGATTTTAAGATAGGATTATCCAAAGATTTAAAAATACTCGCTTACGAAGTCACGCATTACCAGAACGCAGGCGCCGCAGCCGATTTGTCTCCGGCGGTGATGGAGCGTACGTTGTTTCATTCTACGGGTTCGTATTTCATCCCGAATGTCATCGCCACGGCGTATTCATGCAAAACCAATTTGCCACCCAATACGGCTTTCCGCGGATTCGGTGGGCCGCAGGGCAAGTTTGCGATAGAAGCCGCGATTGTAACCGCAGCCGACGCTTTGGGTATCGACGCTGCTCAAATCCAAAAGGCGAATTTGTTTACAGAAGGCGACGAGATCTCGTTCGGTCAAATCATGACCCAGGTCAATGCGAACAAAGCCTGGGACGATTGCATGGCCACTTACGGTTATGCCGAGCGCCAGCAACAAGTCGCCGATTTTAATGCGGCAAACCCACGTTTCAAAAAAGGACTCGCCATACAACCCATCTGTTTCGGGATTTCATTTACCAATACCATGATGAACCACGCGCGCGCACTCGTGCACATTTATTACGACGGCAGCGTTGTGGTGAGTACCGGCGCAGTCGAGATGGGGCAGGGCGTGAATACCAAGATGGTGCAGATCGTGACGTCGATTTTTGGTATCCATGCGTCACGCGTACGCATCGAATCGACGAATACTTTACGCGTGGCCAATACCTCGCCAACAGCAGCAAGCGCGGGAGCCGACCTTAACGGGAAAGCTCTAGAAATCGCTTGTAAAAATTTACTTGCACGCCTCAAACCCGTCGCTTTTGCCGATGCCGATGCCGATTCGATGGAAATCATGGAAGAATGGGTTTACAAAGGCGCGATCAAAACTGATATGAGCTGGACCGATTTGGTGATGAAAGCGTTTACGTTGCGTGTCGCACTCAGCGAGAATGCGCATTATGCGACGCCAACGATCCATTACGATAAGACCAAAGAAAAAGGGCATCCGTTTGCGTACCACGTGTACGGAACCGCGCTTGTTGAAGTCACCGTGGATTGCCTCAAAGGCACTTATGATTTCGACCGTATCGACATCGTACACGACTTTGGCGAGAGCATGAACAAAGACGTCGACAACGGCCAGATCGAAGGCGGTGTGGTACAAGGGATTGGTTGGATGACGCTTGAGGAAATCGTGTACAACGAACAAGGCCGATTGTTGTCGAATGCGCTTTCTACGTATAAGGTGCCCGATATTTATTCGGTACCCAAACAAATCAACATCACGCACCTCGATATCGAGGGCCACGAACTCGCAATCAAAAAATCGAAAGCCGTGGGCGAACCACCGTTGATGTATGGGATTGGCGCGTATTATGCGATCAGAAATGCCATCAAAGCGTTCAACCCCAAAGCAACACTCGCAGTTAATGCGCCGTATACGCCCGAGAAAGTCCTCATGGATTTGTATAAAAAAATTTAGTTTATTCGTTATAGCAGCCATCATAATGCGACAGCTGGGAAATCAGAAAATAAAAGAAATCAAATAAAACAAACAAGATGAAAAAACTGACACTCTTTCTTATTGTGTTGTTTGTGGCAAAAGCAAACGCACAGATCCAGGTAAAAATTAACGACAAGCCCATTGCGGCCAATGCAACGGTTGCGGCGGGAGAAATAAAGAAAATGGTTTTGAACCTGGCCAAGCCGGTGGTATTGAAACCAAACTCCGTAGGGAAAGCCAGATTGTATGTAGAACTTTTAGGAACAGACAACAAAGTTATTGAAGGATATACTTATGAAAAAGAAGGCAACAACGAGCTCGACGGCTTGCTTAAAAACGTAAAGAACACCTACACGGTGTATCAAGAAGGCGGGGAAAATAAAACGTTTGGGTTTACCTTAAATGCGCCGCCTACCTTAAAAGCAGTGCTCGAGCAAGCGAGTACCAATCCTATAAACAAACTCGTAAAAGTAAAGGTATCGTTGATGTTCAGCGATAAAACCATTGATGCTTTTGGTGTGGTGCATTATGGGTATCGGTATGACTTGTTACCCGTTTTTCAATTCAATATTAAAAATGAAAATACAGACGGCTCGATTGCTTTGTTAGAAGTGGGTTCGACCTTTTCAAGCGCTACCGCCACGCAAGTTAAATATGTAAGGCAAGAAAAATACAAAGGCTTTTTTTACGACCAGGTGAATCCGATTTTCACGAATAACGATGTGGTGAAATGCCACCTTGAAGGCGAGAAATATTATGCTACACTGTTGTTTAATCTCATTGATACCAAAAACAAAACGCAAGATGAATGTCTTGCTGATTTGAAAAACTCGTTGGAAACTTTCTTAAGATCGATGAGCAACCAATGCAATAAAAATATTTCGCGGGATTTGCCGTCGGTAACATTTTCGGATTGGGACAAAGTCATTCCTTGTAGTGTCAACGATAAAATTGTTATTCCTTCATTGGATGGGAAAAGCAACAAATCGTACTTAACCGAAACGATATTGAAACCTGCCGACCTTGGGCAATTAAAAGGTTTGAAATTCAATTCGATTGTAACAAAGCCCAATTGCGGGTTTACTTCGGGTGGCACTTGGGGATACGCCAATATCTATTTCTTAAAACACCCAAAGAACAATAAGCAAATCATAATGGTTTTTGCAACCAAGCAAGAAGTTAAGGAAACCGTTGAAACGGCAAAAGCTGCCGAAGATAGGATCAACCTGTTCTTATCGGCACAAAAATTTTGAGTTTAAAAATTGAAAAACATTAAAAAAAACGATCATGAATTTCTTTAAAAAACTATTTTCCTCCAATAAAGAAGAGCAAGTAAATGAAACCGCTGCTACTCCTGGTGGCGAAAATGCTCACATAGGAACCCACACTGAAAGCACAGCCGAGGTAAACGCAATTTACACCGAAGACTATTTTGCAAAGCGATACACCGAAAATAATCTGGATGAAAATTCAATGCTTGACGGAAGTTTAAAAATGATCGAAAGCTATTTTTTAGACAACAACATTGCGCCTAAAATTGAAAGCCCCATTAATCACCCAAATAACCTCGACCAAACGGTAAGTGAAGGATTGGGGTTTCATATGTATTGCAATGCATTGCAGTTTGAGGACAATGCCACGATCATGGTGTTGGCGATGGCCATGAGCGATTTTTATGTACGCCATTTGGATTTTAAACTATACAACGACAATGAACCAGAGTCTCCTTTGCGATCAATGACCTTGAAGTACAATAAAAACGGCGCTGTTTTATCATTGTATCCGTACGAGTATTCCTTGAAAGTTCTCGAAAACAGTGCAACGTTTACCGAACTTTTTGATAAAATTAAAAACGCCCTCAACACCATGCCCAATCCAGACGAGATCCTGAAAAATTACACCGAAAACCTGAACGAATGACCCAATGGAAGCACTACTCAATAAAGTCTTAAACAACCCGAAAAATCACACCGTAATCAAATTTTTAAAACTTGACCAGGAAGACAATTTGATACAAACTTTTAGGACTTGGGCCGATTCGTATTCGGGTTACAATGAAGGCGGTTGTATTTTATTTGAAGATTACGGAGTCTATATTCCAGAGGAAAATAAATTCTCAATAAGTGGACACAGTATCATGTTAAACACCAATACAGGGGAGATTTTCGCGTTGAATACCGGTCGATTTTCGATTTTTTTCAAATGCAATTTTATCAAATCGGGAACAGAAGACCACATCGATTTAAAGAGAGGATATACGCTGGATTGCATAACAGACATCGCAGAACTGGGTGACAATTGGTGTTTTATGGATGAATTCGACAATCAAAAAGACGAATTGAAATGGAGTTTTGAGCTGACCAATGCATAACGTCGAAACCCTGAAAGCCGCACTTTTACTGGAATCGCCGGTCAGCATCCATCCTCAATAAGCGATTTAGGCGTTGAACCACACAGCAGGTTCTTTTTTCTGTACATTATGTCGTTCAAAAAAGCAACCATGATTTTAGATTTTTACATTAGTGCCCGCGAATTGTTGCAACAGGAAAACCGCTTGGTTCTGATGGTGGTTATCGCCAACCAAGGCAGCAGTCCCGGACGTAAAGGCTTTAAGATGCTCGTTTCAAAAAACGACATGCTGGGCACGATTGGCGGTGGCATCATGGAACACAAGCTTGTCGAATACGCGCGAACCTTGCTCGAAAAACCCAACTTTTCGCCTTTTATCAAACACCAAATCCACGACAAGGCGGCTACTAAAGACCAATCGGGGATGATTTGTTCGGGGCAGCAGACGGTTGCTTTTTTTGACCTCGATTGCCATTTTTTACAAACCATCGACGGCATTTTAGCCGATCCCGAAGCCAAAGTAACCTACTCCAATTTAGGAATCAATGCTCCCGAAAACCCGCAAACCGACTGGTTTTTTAAAGAGTCGAACGCCGTGATTCCTAAAACCTACATCATCGGCGGCGGCCACGTGGGCTTGGCGTTGAGCCAGGTGTTGTCACTGCTCGACTTTGAAATCCACATCCTCGACCACCGCGAAAACCTCAATACGATGGAGGCCAACCATTTTGCCCGCACCAAGCAGGTTGTGGATTTTGCAGCGATAGACCAATACATTCCCGAA
>JAKQJQ010000258.1 GCA_029561105.1 Bacteroidota bacterium | reverse complement strand
GCTTTTGCTGCTTTGACTTCGCTCAATGGGCAAAACGCAATCGCCGTAGTCGCGACCAATTTGGCGTTTACGGTGCAGCCCATCAACACCGGAATGAACGGTGCCATGAATCCGTCGGTACAAGTTAAAGCCACCGACGCTTGTGGCCATACCGACATCGGTTATACCGGTAATATTTCTATTACCAGTACCGGAACGATGACACCCGTTACAAATACTTCTAATGCGAGTAGCGGTATCGCAGTTTTCTCAACGATAGTGCACACTGCGGTAGGTTCGGGATTTACTTTGACCGCCACCGCGCCAGGCTTGACTTCAACCGTTAGTACTGCTTTTAACATTACCAATACGACAGCACTGCAACCAGGCGACATCGCAATCCTTGCGTTTAACAACAGTACGTCTGCCGCGGGCAACCCCGATGAGATCAGTTTCATGACTTTTGTAGACATTTTGCCGGGCACCGTGATCGATATTACCGATAATCCTTACCGCAAATGCGGCTCTCCCAACGGATGGGGTATTTCTGAAGGCTGGGTGCGTTTCGTCAAGACCACTGCAACATTATTTAAGGGAACGGTAGTTACGATACGGGTGAATGGTGGTACGCCATCCGTTATATCGGGTGATGCAGCCAACTGGACTGCTTCTAAACCGCAGCCGGTAGGACAAGGGAACTTCGATCTGAACTCTAACGGAGAGCAGATTTTCTTTATGAGCGGCGGTAGCGTAGGTGGGCCAGGGGCGACTACGGCAACCGTTGACACCGGGACGTATTCGGGTTATTTCATATTTGGTTTCAACACCAAAGGCAACATTTGGACACCGATCTGCGGAGACTCTGCCGCTGGAGGTACGCAGAATTCTGCCAAGCCAGATTTCTTTGATTGTTTCCTCACATGGCCAACGGCACAGGCCGACAAGAACAAATACATTGGGCCAACAACGGCCACCAACAAAAGAGGCTGGATTGAGCGTATCAACAACTCTGCAAACTGGCGGGGCTACAGCGCAAATGCCGGCGTGGGAGGTTATGATGATGCAGCCGAGCCCAATTTTATCGGTGCAGCATACACTGTGAACGCAGGCGGATTTACAGACGGTTTGTGGATTGGCGACGTGAATACCAACTGGTTTGAATGTGGAAACTGGCAGGCATTGAAAGTGCCCGATGAAAATGTGAATGTAGTGTTGGATGTGAATTCAACGCAAAAAGCCACCATCGATGCATCGGCAACATTCGCGAGCCTTTACAGCGGTATCGCCAAATGCAAGGATTTGACGATTTCTAATCAAAGTGTTGAGCTAGTTGGCAACAGTGCCAATGTACTCCGCTCGTTTGGGGACATATATATCAATCCGGGCGGGACACTTGACATGGATGTGAATGATGGCAACCCAGCTACCGCCGACGGTGTATTGTCGTTCAATGGCAACTGGGTGAATACCTCAGGCATTGCAGCTTTCCAGGAAGGCAACGGCACGGTTATCCTTACCGGGAATGGTACCCAGACCATCTCCAGTGTGGCACCCGAAGCTACCGAAACCTTTTACAACCTTACACTCGACAACAGCTACACGACGGTCACTTCGGGCAATATCATCGCAACCAATGACCTCGATGTAAAAATAGACCGTACGCTTACCATTAGTCCCAACACTTATGTAGAAGCCGATCGCAACGTAAACGTGAGTGGAACGCTCAACATCAACAACTCGGGGACGCTTTACCAAAGCAACGACGCGGGGGTCAATACGGGGAACATCTCAATGTACCGCGATACGTTTATCAACCGTATGGATTATGTGTATTGGTCGTCGCCGGTAAGTAATTTTGTGGTCAATAACGTGATTCCGGGTATGCCGTCTGGCTATATCTTCAAATGGGATCCGGTGTACCCCAACCCGAATAACGGTCTTGGTTTTTGGCGCCCTGCCGCTGGTGAGACCATGACAGCCGGAAAAGGATATATTGCAAGAGGTCCATTGTCACTCGATTATTCTGTCAAAGCAACGACTTCGGCTTTGTTCAATAACGGCGTTCCCCACACGGGAGTCATCCAGCCAACCATTCAGCGTGGAGACCGCTCAATTGTAAACCTGGCTTCTTTTCCAAGTAATAATGGCGTTGCCTTTACAGTGAATGACGACAATTACAACCTGGTAGGAAACCCTTATCCGAGTGCCATCAGCGCCAATGCATTCCTTACCTATAATACTACTACCAACAACGTAATAGAGGGGTCGGTCAGGATATGGACACATGGTACCATGCCGCTGCCTACATCGGTTACCAATCCCAACCCGTTTTATAATTCGTATCAATACAATTACACCAACGATGATTACATTGTGTACAATGGGTCGATGACTTTATCAGGTCCTGTGGGATTTGGCGGTTATATCGGTGCCGGTCAGGGATTCTTTGTGGTGATGAACGAAGGCGTATCGGCTGCATCGAGCACATTGGTATTCAACAACGCCATGCGTGTGAAAGGGTCGGGAAATAACAGTCAGTTTTTTAGGATGAGTAATGCCTTAAGCCAAAGTGGAGAAGAAGGGAAAAGCCGAATCTGGATCGATTTGGTTTCCTCAGCTGGGAAGGTTAGTCGTACCGGAGTGGGTTATATCCCAAATGCCACCATCGAAAAAGACCAGCTTTACGATGCCTATCTTTTAGCAGGCGAACCCCAACAGTTTTATTCGATGATCAATGATGAGAAAATGTGTATTCAGGGTAGACCTGTCCCATTCGATTCGTCCGACGCGGTTCCTATGGGAATGAAAATACCAACGGCAGGCACCTACAATGTTGCAATCGCTTTTGTAGACGGCTTGTTTGAAGACACCAACCAAACTATTTATCTGCAGGATAAAATATTGGGAATATACCACGACCTGCGCACCGCCCCGTACACTTTTACGGCAGAAGCCGGAACTTACAACGACCGTTTCATGCTCAGGTATACCAATGGCGCTTTAGCAACCGAGGATTTCCAAAACAGCAACAGCGTGGTAGTGGCATCGGGGAAAGAAAATGTTAAAGTTCGGTCATACGCAAGTGACATCAGCGCCATCGCGGTATATGACGTATTGGGTCGCGAGATTTTCAGCAAAGACCAAATCAACAATACCGAGTTTTCAATCCCAGGATTGCTCGCCAACCAACAAACCCTAGTGGTCAAAATCAAGCTCAGCAATGGGCAGACGGTGATCCGCAAAACGATTTACTGATCAGGTAAAAACAAAAATCCCCGCCTCAGCAGCGGGGATTTTTTTATTAACCCAACCCAAATTTACTCTTTGATTAATTTTTTGCTCGCGGTTTCTCCGTTGATGAGCGTGACTTTGACGAGGTATATTCCGGCGTTGAGCGAACTCACATTTACAGTTTCTTTATCGCTTTCTAAAACTTTCTGGCCCGTCATTGAAAATACGGTAAGGTTTTCGACTTTGCTGTTGGCAGAAACTTTTACAATACCCGAGGCCGGATTCGGTGCAATACCAATCGCAGTGGCAGAAGTTCGCGTCGTAGTTAATGGCAAATCGACAATCTTGTATTTCATCACACCCAAGTCGGTTGTGGCCAGGTAGGCGTCAATCGTGTTGCCGATGAAATCATAATCTGCGCTGTAACATTGTACATGCGCGAGCGCTTCGTTGGTGATGGTTTCCCAACTTAAGCCATTGTCTACTGTGTATACAATTTGGGCATCCACAAACTCACCCGAAAAAACGCTGCCCACAATCACACCGTCATTGAGTGGCGAATGTTTAATGCGTTTCACATCTACGCCAGGCAACACTACATTCCAGTTTGTGGCGCCATCGGTAGTGGTAAAAATCCCTTCGTTGCTAGCAAGTGTCAGTTGGTTTTCGTTGAGCGGATTTTTCTGCAAATCCCAAATCAAATCCTGTCCGGCAATAATGTTTTCGAGGCCCAACGATTGGTCTTCCCAGGTTTGACCGCCGTCAATCGATTTGAAAACCCGGGTGGCTTTGGCGATAAAAATCACGTTC
>JAKQJQ010000256.1 GCA_029561105.1 Bacteroidota bacterium | reverse complement strand
TGGATTCTTTGTGACAACTGCAGCGCCTGGAGTGCGTAATCTTGCATTTTCTTTGGGTCGACCGTTTTGTAGGCATTGGCCATGGCGTTGAGTGCCTGCGTCTTATCGATGTCGTTTTTGGCCGTCCGCAAAATCCCGTCGAGGCTGTCAATCGCTTTATTTTGCGATTGTCCCGCCATGCACAGGAACACAAAAAAATAGGATAGGAAATGCTTTTTCATTTGCTGGCTTATTGCTCGAAACAAATGTAACATTTCTGTATTCCCAAAAATACACGAATGAGGAAATGTGCGGTTTGGCCGAGAAAATGAAAAGGATTGCAATTTGGCTGTCATAGCAAACGCAAAAACCCGATGTACAAGCCATCGGGTTTTCAATAGTAAATGCTTTTTGGTATTATTTCACCTTAAAAGCTTTCAATCCCGGAAAATAAGCCGTATCGGCCAACTCCTCCTCGATCCTTAATAGCTGGTTGTACTTGGCCATACGGTCTGAACGTGAAGCCGAACCGGTTTTGATTTGCCCGCAGTTCAAGGCAACAGCCAAATCGGCAATCGTGTTGTCTTCGGTCTCGCCCGAACGGTGCGACATGACAGAAGTATATCCTGCGTTTTTGGCCATGTTGACTGCGGCGATGGTTTCTGTCAATGTTCCGATTTGGTTCACTTTGACCAAAATCGAGTTGGCTGTTTTTTCGGAGATTCCTTTAGACAGGCGCTCTACGTTGGTCACGAACAAGTCGTCGCCCACCAATTGTACCTGGCCACCGATTTTGTCGGTAAGGTATTTCCAGCCTGCCCAGTCGTTTTCCTGCATACCATCTTCAATAGAAATGATTGGATATTTGGAGGCAAGTTCAGCCAAATAATCGGCTTGCTCTTGCGACGAACGGATTTTCCCGGTTTCGCCTTCAAACTTGGTGTAATCGTACTTACCGTTCACGTAGAACTCAGAAGCCGCGCAGTCGAGTGCGATCATTACTTCTTCGCCAAATTTGTAACCGGCGTTTTCTGTGGCTTTTTTGATGGTATCGAGTGCATCCTCGGTTCCGCCCGCGAGGTTGGGTGCAAATCCGCCTTCATCACCAACAGCAGTCGACAAACCGCGATCGTGCAACACTTTTTTGAGGTGATGGAAAATCTCTGTCCCGATCTGCAGCGATTGTGAAAAAGACGTCGCTTTTACGGGCATGATCATGAATTCCTGGAACGCAATCGGTGCATCCGAGTGCGAGCCGCCATTGATGATGTTCATCATGGGCACCGGAAGCGTGTTGGCAGACACGCCGCCCACGTAACGGTACAAAGGCAAACCGAGTTCATTCGCGGCAGCTTTCGCAGCAGCCAACGAAACACCAAGGATGGCATTGGCACCCAGGTTTGATTTGTTGTCGGTGCCATCCAGGTCGATCATGAGCTGGTCGATCTTGTTTTGTTCGAAAACAGAAACACCGAGCAATTCTTCGGCTATTTTGGTATTGACATTTTCTACGGCTTTCAAAACCCCTTTCCCTAAGTAGGCTTTGCCTCCGTCGCGCAATTCTACGGCTTCGTGTTCACCTGTTGAGGCTCCTGACGGAACGGCGGCACGTCCGAGTACGCCATTTTCTGTTACTACATCAACTTCGATGGTTGGATTTCCCCTGGAATCGAAAATTTGTCTTGCGTGGATTTTGATGATGATGCTCATGTCGTGTTATTTTGAATGATTGTTGTTGCAAATATATTGGAACTTGATCAATCGCTACGGATAAATCCAAATAATTATCAACGTAATCGTTATCGTAAGCCACAGGGTTGGGTTCGGTCGCAAAAGTCCAGCCTGATGGAACTGATTTTCAGCCCGCCACCGCAATTGTCGCACTTCTGGTCGATTCAAAAAGAATAATGATATCTGGTTTAATCGAAAATAAAGTCATAACAGCTTGATTTTCAATAATTAAAATTTACAACATTCCAATTCATTTCCTGAAATCCTACAAACATTTCGTAAGATGCTGCAACACGAAGCGGTTCTTGGCACTATAACTTTGCCTTATCACTCAACAACTTACGTTATGAAAAATAGTACCCTTTTTCTTCAAACAGCAAACCGCAAATCGGTAATGATTGTGCTGGTTGCCTTGATGGCTTTGTTTTCAAGATCGCTGCACGCCCAGAATTATCGCACAATAGAAGCCTATATGGATGACTTTGGCAAAAACGAGATGTTTGTCAAAAAAGCATTGATCGATTATTCGGCTACGATTGTAGAGTCGCAGCGCGATAGTCGTTCGCAAACCACTTCTGGACGAATCATAGACAAACTGGCCAGCATCAATAAAAACCTGCTCACCAACAACAAAGGGTTTGAGAACAATACGCTGTTGCGCGACAGTTTCATTAAGATGAATGAAAAAACAATCGAATCCCTTAAAAACGGCAGCCTGATCCTCAATGACTACGATTATCAAAGTGCATTACGTTTTGACAAGATCCTCGCCAACCTGACACAAAAGGAGAAAGCGATGACCGAATATTACCAGGAAGTCAAAAACTTCGACAAAAGCAAAAGGGTTTTCGGATCGCAATTCAACGTGGGATTCAAAAACAAGAGCGAAAAAAATGTGCTCGAATACAACGCCAGGCAGAACTTTTTATTCTACAAAATGAACGTCATCGACCAAAAGTTGGTCAATCTGCTCCACGCCAAAGACCAATCGGGTGTGGCCCAATGCCTGCAACTCATTGAAGCCTTCCATCAGGATGTCGTCAGCAAAACCAACCAATACAAAGACGTATTCAAAGACAATTCTTTAAATGAGGCCAATGTTAGATTTGCCAACCTGATCGCCAGCCAGGAATCGGCTTTCGGCACCTTATTTACCGCTTACGCCGAAGCGTCTGCCCAACTCGCTGCGCTCAAAGCTTCTAAAGGACCAGAGACCACCGCATCTGTGGCTGCCTACAACCAGAAGGTGAAATCATTCAACGCTAAAAAGAATGCGTTCTTTGCTGCCTTCGATCAGATCCAGGCGACCAAAAAAGCGATGGTGGACCATTGGGTAATCGCCAACAGCAGGTTCCTGCAAAAAAACAGCGAATTTGAAAACATCCACGAGCACTATACATTACCAGACAGCAAACTCGCCAGTCGTTAATCTTAAGATTGGCATCTCCCAGTGTTGAAAACCTGGTCTATTACCACCATTTTAAAGCCATCACCATGAATGCAAAGCCTTTACTTTTATGTCTTTTGTTGCTTGTTGCCGTGTCATCGCCCTCGCAGGCGCAAAACTACAGGACCGCACAAGCCTATCTTGCCGATTTCGAGAAAAACGAACGCTTCATCTCTGAATCGCTGGTGGCGCACTCGGCATCATTGATCAACGGGGAGAAAGCATCGCGGTCGCAGGCCACTTTAGCCACAATTCACAACAAACTCGAGCGCATTAATGCCATCATCATCAGTAACGACAAGGGATTTGGCGGTGACACCACGCTTAGGGACACCTTTTTGAAAATGACCCAAAATATGCTGGTACTACTCGATGACCAGACATTGCAATTAGAGGACTACCAAGCGCAACGCGGGTTGGATTTGGATGAAATGGCTACCCTTTTCGACACCAAAACCCGCAACGTAATCAATTACTACGCATCGATGGTTGATTACACCAATGCCAAACGCTGGTTCAGCAAACGCAACCGCCTGGAACACGACCGCTATTTTGCCGACCGTATTGCTTTTGAATACAACGCGCACCAAAGCCTGATTTTTTTCAAACTCAATGTATTGGATGTGAAATTGTGGGATTTGCTTTTGACCACCGACGATGCCACCGTGAATAAATGCGTGGCTTTTATAAACAAAGTTTGCAACGAATCGCTGGCGCAAATTGAAACCTACAAAAAAACCAATGTAGACCAATCACTCAATGTGGCCAACGCCGATTTGATTGCGTTTTTGACATCGCGCAACCAAACACTGATCCCGGCATATAAAGATTATATCCAGGCGTTGTCTAACCTAAACAACACAGAAAAAGCAGAGCTTGACAAGCCAGAGCCTACCCAAAAGCTACACCTGCTTGAACAACAGCTCACGGTTACCAAAAACAAATTCAACGAAAGCCTTGCCGCCGCCAAGCAGCAAACCAAAGCACTCACAGACCGTTGGATACAAACCCAGCGCCAATTTCTTAAAGGCAAAATATAAAAAAAGGACCCGCAATGAGGTCCCTTTTTTTATACTGTGGCAACGGCCACCTTGGCCATATTCTCTATAAACTGGTCAAACAAATAACTCGAATCGTGCGGGCCCGGGCTTGCCTCAGGATGGTATTGCACCGAAAAGCAATTTTTCGATTTCATACGCATGCCCGCTACGGTGTTGTCGTTGATATGAATGTGCGTGATTTCGATGTCGGGATGCGCCTCTACTGCTTCACGGTTTACTGCAAACCCGTGGTTTTGCGAAGTGATTTCGCCTTTTCCGGTAAGCAGGTTTTTAACAGGATGGTTGATGCCTCGGTGTCCGCCGAACATCTTGAAGGTTGGGATACCATTCGCAAGACCGATAATCTGGTGACCAAGACAGATACCGAATAGCGGTTTGTTGTCGGCGAGGATGTCTTTGGCAACCTGTATTGCACCAGCTAAAGGCTCGGGGTCGCCGGGACCGTTAGAAAGAAAATAGCCATCTGGGTTGAACGCGGCCAAATCCTGGTAAGTGGCATCGTAAGGAAACACCTTAATATAGCAATCGCGTTTGGCAAGGTTGCGCAGGATATTGGTCTTGATGCCCAAATCGAGTGCGGATATTTTGTATTTGGCGTTTTCGTTACCGAAGAAATACGGTTGTTTGGTGGAAACCTTTGAAGCCAGT
This sequence comes from Bacteroidota bacterium, assembly GCA_029561105.1. GTDB lineage: Bacteria > Bacteroidota > Bacteroidia > Flavobacteriales > Flavobacteriaceae > Flavobacterium. The sequence goes on along the minus strand of JAKQJQ010000256.1, from coordinate 29,477 downwards.
TCGAGGCCTTTCATATCTGGCACTTGCGCAAGCTTCATTTTTAGTTCCTCGATTGGCGTTCCGTCGGTGCAGATGATGGCGTTTTTGGCGCCGTTGTCACGTGTGTAAGCGGTGAGCGCGCGCGTATCGACATCGGAGATGCAGACGAGGTTTTGCTTTTGGAAATATTCTTCCAGACTTTGGGAAGCGTCGGGACGTGAATAGTTGAAACTGAAATTCTTGCAGATGAGTCCTGAAATCTTAACTGAATTTGATTCTGTCTCTTTGTCATTGACCCCATAATTCCCGATGTGCGGATTGGTGGCGATGATCATTTGCCCGAAGTAAGAAGGATCGGTGAAGATTTCCTGATAGCCGGTCATGCCTGTGTTGAAGCAAAGCTCGCCAAAGGTGGTCCCTGAAATGCCGATGGATTTGCCGTGGAAGATGGTGCCGTCTGATAGGAGTAGTATCGCAGGATGTTTTGTTGTGTATTTCATGTGTGTAGTTAGTTGTTGTTTTTTGGTGCAGGGTTCAGGGTACAGGCGTACAGGTTCTCCCTGTACCTTGCACCTTGCACCCTGTACCCTTATTGCAAATCTAATGGTAATGTCATGATGCCGCAAAATCACGCGATTGTTTTTTATGAACGTTTATGAACATCTTATGAAAACGGTTGCATCGGGTTTAGCCCCGATGGGAGCAAGCTACCGCGTAGCGCGGACAGCGGGACAGTTGCCGTTTAAGAAAGTATGGTTATGCTTCACAAAAAAATATAAAAAAAGGGACAAACTAAAAGCTTGTCCCTTGATATGTTGAAAGTTGAAATCACTATTCTTCTTTCTTTTCTTCTGTCTCGTCGGCAGCTGGTGCTTCTGAAGCTTCGGCCTGTTCGCTAGCGCTCGAGTCAACTTCTGGAGTTTCCACTTCTGCAACTGGCGTCTCAACTGTTTCTTCAACAACTGCTTCTGGAGTTTCAACAGGAGTTTCTTCAACAACCGGTGCAGCAGCTTTTGGAGCAGCAGGAGCTGTAGTTGCGCCTTTTGCTTTTCCGCCACGACGGCTTTTTGATTTTTTCTCCTCTTTTTTACCTCCGTTGTACAATTCGTTGAAATCTACAAGTTCAATCATCGCCATGTCGGCGTTATCTCCCAAACGATTCCCTACTTTGATGATACGGGTGTAACCTCCCGGACGATCACCCACTTTGGCAGCTACATCGCGGAACAAGTCTGTTACAGCGTATTTGCTACGTAGGTAAGCGAAAACGATACGACGGTTGTGGGTAGTATCTTCTTTTGATTTGGTAATAAGCGGCTCAACGAATTGCTTTAACGCTTTGGCTTTAGCGACAGTGGTGTTGATGCGCTTGTGCTCGATAAGTGAGCAAGCCATATTGGCCAACATCGCTTTTCTGTGTCCAGTCTGTCTGCTTAAGTGGTTGTTCTTTTTTCCGTGTCTCATGACGTGTTTTTTTAAACATCCTCTTGCTCAATCCGCTTTGGAGAGCAAAATAGGAAGCTATTATTCTTTATCTAATTTGTATTTGGCCAAGTCCATTCCGAAGGTAAGGTTCTTCACGGCAACAAGCTCGTCGAGCTCGGTGAGTGATTTTTTACCGAAGTTACGGAACTTCATCAGGTCATTTTTGTTGAAAGATACAAGATCTCCAAGGGTATCCACTTCGGCTGCTTTCAAGCAATTGAGCGCACGGACAGATAAGTCCATATCGACCAATTTGGTTTTAAGCAACTGACGCATGTGCAATGATTCTTCGTCGTAAGACTCCGTTTGGGCGATTTCGTCGGCCTCAAGGGTGATTCTTTCGTCAGAGAACAACATGAAGTGGTGGATCAAAACTTTGGCAGCTTCTGTTAAAGCATCTTTTGGATTGATGGAACCGTCGGTTTTGATTTCGAAAACCAATTTCTCATAATCTGTCTTTTGCTCTACACGGAAGTTTTCGATGGCGTATTTTACGTTTTTGATTGGCGTAAAAATAGAGTCGGTGAAAATGGTTCCGATGGCTGCGTTTTGTTTTTTATTGTCTTCTGCAGGAACATAACCGCGCCCTTTTTCGATAGTAAGCTCGAAGTTGAGTTTGATTTTGCTGTCTAAATTACAGATCACCAATTCTGGGTTCAACACCTGGAATCCTGAGATGAATTTTTGGAAGTCACCTGCAGTCAATTGGTCTTTACCGGTTACAGAAATCGTCACCGATTCGTTGTCAACGTCCTCGATCTGACGCTTGAAACGCACTTGTTTCAGGTTAAGGATGATTTCGGTAACATCTTCGACAACTCCTGAAATCGTAGAAAATTCGTGGTCTACACCTTCGATGCGCACAGAAGTAATCGCGTAGCCTTCTAAAGCAGAAAGCATCACTCTTCTAAGCGCATTACCAACGGTCAATCCGTAACCGGGTTCGAGAGGACGAAACTCAAATTTTCCTTCGAAATCGGTTGAATCGATCATGATAACTTTATCGGGCTTCTGAAAATTAAATATTGCCATAATTTTGACTGAGTCAATTATTATTTGTTGTACAATTCGACGATGAGCTGTTCTTTGATGTTTTCTGGGATCTGCAAACGTGCAGGAACCGATACGAAAACACCTTCTTTTAAATCGTTGTTCCAGGTGATCCACTCATATACGTGAGAAGAATTAGCCAATGAACGCTCGATAGATTCTACTGATTTTGATTTTTCACGAACGGCTACTTTATCGCCAGGTTTTAAATGGTATGATGGGATGTTCACATTCTCTCCATTTACGGTAATATGTCTGTGTGAAACGATTTGGCGTGCAGCACGACGAGAAGAGGCAATACCCATTCTGTATACTACGTTGTCCAGACGCGCTTCGCACAATTGGATTAACACTTCACCTGTAACACCACGTGCTGCAGATGCTTTTTCGAAAAGGCCACGGAATTGCTTTTCAAGGATTCCGTAGGTGTATTTTGCTTTCTGCTTTTCCATGAGCTGGACAGCGTACTCGGATTTTTTACCTCTTTTCTTTGCCATCCCGTGTTGTCCGGGTGGGTAATTTCTTTTTTCGAAAGATTTATCTTCTCCGAAAATAGCTTCGCCGAATTTACGGGCGATTTTGGTTTGTGGACCAGTATATCTTGCCATTTTAAAAAATTTAGAGCAGCGATTATGAATTCAGGTCAAATCCTCCGATAACCGTAAACCCGCTCAGGTTATACTTATTTTTGGTTCAAGGTTCAGGGTTAAAGGCACAGATTGTAGTTATATTCAAACTTACTACCCTTTCGTGCCTTTGGGATACTCCCTACTTTTTGAGATTTAGAATTCAGGGTAGGAAGTCAGGTGTTTTGGTTTTTACCCTGCACCTTGCACCTTATACCCTGCACCCAATTTAGACTCTTCTTCTTTTTGGAGGCCTACATCCATTGTGCGGCATTGGAGTAACGTCAATGATTTCGGTTACTTCGATACCTGAGTTATGTACTGAACGGATGGCAGACTCGCGTCCGTTTCCTGGTCCTTTTACATACACTTTCACTTTCTTAAGTCCCGCTTCTAACGCTACTTTGCTGCAATCTTCTGCTGCCATCTGAGCTGCGTAAGGTGTGTTCTTTTTAGAACCACGGAAACCCATTTTACCTGCTGAAGACCAAGAAATCACCTCGCCTTTTTTGTTGGTCAAGGAAATGATGATGTTGTTGAAGGTAGCGCTAATATGAGCCTCACCAGTCGATTCAACGATAACTTTACGTTTTTTTGTTGTTGCTTTAGCCATATTATTTATTATTTAGTTGCTTTTTTCTTGTTCGCAACAGTTTTACGCTTACCTTTTCTTGTTCTTGAGTTGTTCTTGGTTCTTTGTCCGCGCAATGGCAAACCAGATCTGTGACGGATTCCTCTGTAGCAACCGATGTCCATCAAACGCTTGATGTTCAAAGATGTTTCAGAACGCAATTCTCCTTCAATCTTATAGTATGACACAGCATCACGGATGGCTCCGATCTGATCGTCATTCCAGTCTTGAACTTTGATATCTTCTGATACGTTGGCTTTTGCCAAGATTTCAGCTGCACGGCTTCTGCCTATTCCGAAGATGTAGGTCAAAGCGATAACTCCTCTTTTGTTTTTTGGGATGTCTACCCCTGCTATTCTTGCCATAATTATCCTTGTCTTTGTTTAAATCTAGGATTCTTTTTGTTGATTACGTATAATCTTCCTTTTCTGCGAACGATGATGCACTCGGCACTACGTTTCTTTACTGATGCTCTTACTTTCATCTGTTTTATTTTTAATAACGGTAAGTAATTCTTGCTTTGGATAAATCGTAAGGGCTCATTTCGAGTTTCACCTTGTCGCCGGGAAGCAACTTGATGTAGTGCATGCGCATCTTTCCTGAAATATGTGCGATAACGATGTGTCCGTTTTCTAATTCTACACGAAACATTGCATTAGACAATGCTTCTATTATTGATCCATCTTGTTCTATTGCTGATTGCTTTGCCATAAAATTAAGCTACTGCTTTTCTGTTTTTACCGCTTTTCATCAAGCCGTCATAATGCCTGTTCAATAGGTAAGAGTTAATTTGCTGAATCGTATCGATTGCAACACCCACCATAATGATCAATGACGTACCTCCAAAGAACATTGCCCATGATTGTTGTACACCAAAACTCACGACAATTGCTGGGAACACAGCGATTAGCGCCAAGAATAATGACCCTGGGAAAGTAATCAAAGACATCACATGATCTAAGAAATCAGAAGTGTCTACTCCTGGTTTGATACCGGGAATGAAGCCACCGCTTCGTTTCAAATCATCTGCCATCTTGTTGGTTGGAACCGTGATTGCGGTATAGAAGAACGTAAAGACAACGATTAAGGTTGCAAATACGAAGTTATACCAGAATCCGAACATGTTGCTGAACGCGCCGGCAATTGACTGTGAAGTCTCAGACTGTGACAATCCTGCGAGTGCCGCCGGGATGAACATAATTGCCTGGGCGAAAATGATTGGCATTACTCCCGATGCATTCAGTTTGAGTGGAATCCACTGCCTGTTGCCACCCATCATGTCTTGCTCAAAATCTCCGGTGGTCGTGCGACGTGCGTACTGTACCGGGATTCTTCTGACCGCCATAACCAAAAGAACGCAGGCAATGATGACTAACAACCAAACAATCACTTCTAGAACCAATAACATTGGCCCTCCGTTGTTGTTGGTGATCGTTGATGTAAATTCCTGGATGAACGCTTGTGGAAGCCTCGCGAGAATTCCTACCATGATCAACAAGGAAATTCCGTTTCCGATTCCTTTATCTGTAATCTTTTCTCCAAGCCACATTGCGAAAATGGTACCTGTTGTTAAGATCAACACCGAAGAGAACAAGAAAGAGAAAGAATCAAAACCTAACATGAACGCGCTGTTTGGCAAGGTTCTGTATAGGTTGTAAATGTATCCGGGACCTTGAACCAAGGTGATTAGGATGGTCAACCAACGTGTAATTTGGTTGAGTTTTTTTCTTCCGCTTTCGCCGTCTTTCTGAAGTTTTTGCAAGTAAGGAATCGCAATACCCATCAACTGAACCACAATCGATGCAGAAATATAAGGCATGATACCCAGAGCAAATACAGAGGCTTTCGAGAAAGCACCACCTGTAAACATGTCCAGAATTGAACCAATACCATCTTTAGTCTGCCCTGCTAAACTGTTTAACTGAGTAGCATCAATACCTGGAAGCGTAACATGCGCACCAAAACGGTACACTACGAGAAGCAATAAGGTAAATAGAATTCTATTCTTTAGTTCTTCGATTCTCCAAACACTGGCTAATGATTCAAAAAATTTCTTCATCTTACTTGATCGGTTATAGGGTTACAGCTTCTCCTCCGGCAGCTTCGATAGCGGCTTTTGCAGTTGCAGTAAATTTGTGAGCGGACACTTTCAATTTGGCTTTCAATTCGCCACGTCCTAAAATCTTTACGATTTCATTTTTGGTAGCCAAACGGTTGGTTACGTATACTGTCATGTCAACAGCACCATCGGTAACGATTCCGTTATCAACCAATAATTGAAGTGTGTCAAGATTTACCCCTTCGTACTCTTTGCGGTTGACGTTTTTGAAACCAAACTTAGGCACACGTCTTTGAAGTGGCATTTGACCTCCTTCAAACCCAATCTTTTTAGAATAACCAGAACGTGATTTGGCTCCTTTGTGGCCTCTTGCAGCAGTGCCGCCTTTACCAGAACCTTCTCCACGACCTAATCTCTTATTCTGATTGTGCGTCGAACCTTCAGCAGGTTGTAAGTTACTTAAATTCATCACTGTGATTTGTTATTTAACTTCCGTTACGGAAACTAAGTGTTTTACTTTGTTTATCATCCCAAGGATTGCAGGATTTGACTCGTGCTCTACAGTTTGTCCCATTTTACGGAGACCTAAAGCTTCAAGACCGCGTTTTTGTGTAAGCGGACAGTTGATTTTGCTTCTAACTTGTTTTACTAATAACTTTGCCATAATTTCCTGTGATTATCCTTTAAAAACTTTCTCTAAAGACACGCCTCTTTGCTTGGCAATGGTGTGCGCGCTTCTCATTTGCAATAAAGCATCGAAAGTTGCTTTTACCACGTTATGAGGGTTTGATGATCCTTGTGATTTTGACAATACGTCGTGGATTCCTACTGATTCCAGAACCGAACGAACAGCTCCACCAGCAATAACTCCTGTACCATGTGATGCAGGCATCAAGAATACACGCGCTCCGCCAAATTTACCTTTTTGCTCGTGTGGAACAGATTGTCCGCTCAAAGGAATTCTCACCAAGTTTTTCTTAGCATCTTCTACCGCTTTCGCGATGGCTTCAGAAACGTCTTTTGATTTTCCCAATCCGTGACCTACTACTCCGTTCTCGTCTCCAACAACTACAATGGCAGAGAAACCGAATGCACGACCTCCTTTTGTAACTTTGGTTACACGATTCACACTTACCAGACGATCTTTAAGTTCAAGTCCGCTTGGCTTTACTGCTTCTATATTTTTATAATTTGACATATAATTAGAATTTTAAGCCGGCTTCTCTTGCGCCTTCTGCTAATGATTGAACACGACCGTGATACAAATAACCGCCTCTGTCGAAGGTTACGGTATCGATTCCGGCTTTTAACGCTTTCTCAGCAACCAGTTTTCCTACAGCCGAAGCAACTTCAACGTTGGTACCTTTGCTTACTCCTTTTTCTCTTGAAGACGCAGCCAATAAAGTTACTCCGTTCACATCATCGATGAGTTGAGCGTAGATCTCTTTATTACTTCTGAATACAGAAAGACGTGGTTTTGCAGCAGTACCGCTAACAATCTTTCTAATTCTGAACTTAATTCTCTGTCTTCTATCAGATTTTGTTAATGACATAATCTTATATTTTTTAAGCGGATTTACCAGCTTTTCTTCTTAATACTTCACCTACGAACTTAACTCCTTTTCCTTTGTAAGGCTCTGGTTTGCGGAAACCTCTGATTTTCGCAGCTACAGCTCCAAGCAATTGCTTGTCATGAGAAGTGAGTTTTACGATTGGATTCTTACCTTTCTCAGAAACGGTCTCGAGTTTGACTTCCGGAGCAACTTCTAAGATAATGTTGTGAGAGAAACCCAAAGCCAAATCTAATTTTTGTCCTTGGTTTGAAGCTCTATAACCTACACCTACCAATTCGAGTTCTTTTGTAAAACCTGTCGATACTCCTGTGATCATGTTACTGATCAAAGCCCTGTACAAACCGTGTTTTGCTCTTTGGGTTTTGTGGTCGGAAGAACGCTCAACAGTGATCACGCCTTCTTCAATTTTCACGTCTACATCGCTGTACTCTTGTGTCAATTGACCTAATTTTCCTTTTACTGTAATTACGTTACCAGCTACTTCAACAGTTACGCCGGCAGGAATCGTAATGGGGTTTTTACCTATTCTTGACATTTCTTTCGATTTTTAAGATTAGTAAACGTAACAAATTACTTCACCACCAACGTTCAATTGTTTCGCTTGCTTACCAGTCATAAGACCTTTAGAAGTTGAAACGATCGCAATACCCAAACCGTTAAGGATTCTTGGTAATTTGGCAGCACCAGCATACTTACGTAAACCCGGTTTACTGATTCTTTGGATGTCTTTGATGACAGGCTCTTTGGTGTCCTTGTCGTACTTCAAAGCAATTTTGATAGAACCCTGAACGGTGTTCTGCTCAAACTTGTAGCTCAAGATATACCCTTGATCAAACAAGATCTTGGTAATCTCTTTTTTCAGATTAGATGCAGGGATTTCAACGACTTTGTGGTTTGCAGCCACGGCGTTTCTAACCCTTGTCAAATAATCCGCAATTGGATCTGTGTACATATAATTAAAATTGCGGTTTTGGTATTCGTCCCGGCCTTTCCGGTAGAACCTGAAACCATTAAAACTCTTACTAATTAATCAACAGATAGTTGCCAGTTCGCGGCAAAAATCCGGCAAACTTACGACTATCTGTTGAATAAACAAAATTTGTTTTCTTACCAGCTGGCTTTCTTAACGCCTGGGATCAACCCATTGTTGGCCATCTCACGGAAAGTAACACGTGAAATTCCAAACTGACGCATGTATCCTCTTGGTCTTCCCGTTAATTTGCAACGGTTGTGCAAACGTACTGGTGAAGCGTTTTTAGGTAACTTTTGCAAGCCTTCGTAATCTCCGGCTTCTAACAAAGCCTTTCTTTTCTCAGCGTATTTTGCTACCGTTTTTTCTCTTTTCACCTCACGGGCTTTCATTGATTCTTTAGCCATGTCTTAGTTCTTTTTAAAAGGTAAACCTAATTCTCTCAATAATGATTGAGCCTCTTTATCTGTAGCGGCCGAAGTCACGAAAGTGATGTCCATTCCAGAGATTTTGTTCACTTTGTCGATGTCGATTTCAGGGAAGATGATTTGCTCTAAAACCCCAAGGTTGTAGTTTCCTCTTCCGTCAAAACCAGTAGCTTTGATTCCGTTGAAATCACGAACACGTGGTAAAGCCGAAGTTACCAAACGGTCTAAGAACTCATACATTCTTTCGCCACGTAAAGTTACTTTGGCACCGATTGGCATTCCTTTTCTCAATTTGAAAGACGCAACGTCCTTTTTAGAGATGGTAGAAACGGCCTTTTGCCCGGTGATTTTGGTCAATTCATCTACTGCATAGTCAATCAATTTCTTGTCAGAAACTGCTGCACCTACACCACGGCTCAAAACGATTTTCTCCAATTTAGGAACCTGCATTACGTTTTTATAACCGAATTCTTCTTTAAGAGCAGACACAACGCGGTCTTTGTACTCTTGTTTAAGTCTTGGAATATATGCCATGATTATTTAGCTTTCTTAGTTTCTTTTTTTGCGCCTTTCGCAGCAGCCGGTTTGGCTGTACCTTCAACTTTTGACAAGTTAGAGATGTGGATTGGTGCTTCTTTCTTAACGATTCCGCCTTGTGGATTTTTAGCACTTGGTTTCGTGTGTTTCGATACCATGTTCACGCCTTCAACGATCGCTTTGTTTTTCTCTTTGTAAACACGGGTAACGGTTCCGGTGGTGCCTTTGTGGTCACCTGCGATTACCTTTACAGTGTCTCCTGATTTTATCTTTAGCTTTATCATCTTGCAAATAATTAAAGCACCTCAGGCGCTAATGATACAATTTTCATGAATTGTTTTTCACGAAGCTCTCTTGCAACCGGACCAAAAACACGAGTTCCTCTCATTTCTCCCGCAGCGTTCAAAAGAACACAAGCGTTATCGTCGAAACGGATGTAAGAACCATCGGCTCTTCTCACTTCTTTTTTGGTACGTACAACAACTGCAGTAGATACAGCACCTTTTTTCACGTTTCCGTTTGGTGTTGCGTCTTTGATTGACACTACAATTTTATCTCCGACAGAGGCATAACGACGTTTCGTTCCACCCAATACACGGATGGTCAAAACTTCTTTTGCTCCCGTGTTGTCTGCTACTTTTAATCTTGATTCCTGTTGTACCATAATTACTTAGCTCTTTCAATGATTTCAACTAATCTCCAACATTTGGTCTTTGACAATGGACGTGTCTCAGAGATACGCACCGTGTCACCGATGTTACAGTCGTTTGTTTCGTCGTGTGCGTGATACTTTTTAGTCTTCAACACGAACTTACCGTATAACGGGTGCTTTACTTTCGTAGTTTGCGCCACAACGATAGACTTGTCCATCTTGTTTGACGTCACAACACCAATTCTTTCTTTTCTTAAATTTCTTTTTTCCATCTTTCAGAATACAATTATTGTAACTCTCTTTTGGTTAACTCAGTTGCCAATCTTGCCACAGTTCTGCGAACTGTTCTGATCTGCAAAGGATTCTCAATAGGAGAAATCGAGTGCGCCATTTTCAGGTCGTTATACGTTTTCTTAGTCTGGCTCAATTTTTCCTGCAATTCTGCTACGGAAAGATCTTTAATTTCTTTTTGTTTCATAATGTTTTGAATTATGCTTCGAAATCTCTAGCAACGACGAATTTGGTTTTTACCGGTAGTTTTTGAGCGGCCAAACGCAAAGCTTCCTTTGCAACTGACAACGGCACACCACCTACTTCAAACATGATTTTTCCTGGCTTAACAACAGCAGCCCAATATTCAACGGCTCCTTTACCTTTACCCATACGTACCTCAAGAGGTTTTTTGGTGATTGGCTTGTCTGGGAAAATTTTAATCCAAAGTTGACCTTCCCTTTTCATGTAACGGGTTGCAGCAATACGTGCAGCCTCTATTTGACGTGAAGTAAGGAACATCCCATCTTCGTGTACAGATTTAATTCCGAACATTCCGTTTGAAAGTTCATGACCACGCATGGCATTTCCTTTCATTCTACCTTTCTGTACCTTACGGTATTTTGTTCTTTTAGGCTGTAACATTTTTCTTTACTTTTTAAAAAATTTACTTTCTTTTACGGTCTCCTCCAGGTTTTCTGTCTTTGTTGAAAGGTTTGCGGTCTCCACGAGGAGCATCACCACCTTTACGATCACCACCTTGTCCGGATTGTTTTTTGTCCATTCCTACAAGCGGAGAAAGATCTCTCTTTCCGTAAACTTCACCTTTCATGATCCACACTTTGATACCCATTCTACCGTAAGTAGTATGTGCTTCAGCTAGTGCGTAGTCAATATCGGCTCTGAAAGTTGATAGAGGAATACGTCCTTCTTTGAAACCTTCTGAACGCGCCATCTCAGCACCATTCAAACGACCCGAGATCAAAACCTTAATACCCTCTGCGTTCATACGCATAGAGGCAGCAATAGCCATTTTGATTGCTCTTCTGTAAGAAATACGGCTTTCGATCTGACGGGCGATGCTTGACGCAACTAGAAACGCATCGAGTTCAGGTCTTTTGATTTCAAAGATGTTTATTTGAACCTCTTTGTCAGTAATTTTCTTAAGTTCTTCCTTCAACTTGTCTACCTCTTGGCCACCTTTCCCGATAATGATACCAGGTCTTGCAGTAGTGATAGTAACGGTTACAAGCTTCAAAGTTCTCTCGATGATCACTTTTGATACACTAGCTTTAGATAAACGGGCGTGGATGTACTTTCTGATTTTGTAATCCTCGGCGATTTTGTCACCGTAGTCATTACCTCCAAACCAGTTAGAATCCCAACCTCTGATGATCCCAAGTCTGTTTCCGATTGGATTTGTCTTCTGTCCCATTTCTCTTAGTTGCTTTGTGTGTTATCTAATTGTCCGAGTACGATGGTTACGTGGTTCGAACGTTTTCTAATTCTGTGTGCTCTTCCTTGTGGCGCAGGACGAAGTCTTTTGAGCATCATTCCTCCGTCAACACGGATTTCTTTCACGATTAAGCCAGCTTCTGCAACGTTTCCGTCTGCGTTTTTCTGCTCCCAGTTATTGATTGCAGACAACAACAGCTTCTCTAGTTTGCGTGATGCTTCTTTAGAGCTGAACCTTAAGATGTTCAACGCTCTTTCTACCTTCTGTCCTCTTACCAAGTCTGCTACTAAGCGCATTTTTCTAGGTGAAGTAGGGCAGTTATTCAACTTTGCGAAAGCAATCTGCTTGTTAGCTTCTTTGATGCCTTCGGCTCTTTCTCTTTTACGAACTCCCATTGCTTCTTATTTTTTACCTTTATTTTTTGCTCCAGCGTGACCTCTAAAAGATCTTGTCGGTGAAAACTCTCCTAATTTGTGACCTACCATGTTTTCTGTTACGTAAACCGGTACGAACTGACGACCATTGTGAACTGCGATAGTTTGTCCAACGAAGTCAGGAGTAATCATAGACGCGCGAGACCAGGTCTTCACGACACCTTTGTTTCCTTTTTCAATATTCTCCTGAACTTTCTTGTCTAACTTATAGTGAACGAAAGGTCCTTTTTTTAATGAACGTGCCATATCTTATTATTTCTTTCTGCGTTCTACAATGTACTTGTTGCTCGGGTTTTGCTTCGCACGGGTTCTGTAACCTTTAGCTGGCAATCCTTTTCTTGAACGTGGATGACCTCCTGAAGAACGTCCTTCACCACCACCCATTGGGTGATCGACAGGGTTCATGGCAACTGGTCTGGTTCTAGGTCTTCTTCCTAACCATCTTGTTCTACCTGCTTTACCAGATACGATCAATTGGTGGTCAGAGTTAGATACTGCTCCGATCGTAGCCGAACAAGTAAGCAAGATTAATCTTGTCTCTCCTGATGGCATTTTAATCGTAGCGTATTTTCCATCACGTGCCATCAATTGTGCGAATGTTCCGGCCGAACGAGCGATAACCGCTCCTTGTCCTGGACGCAATTCGATACAAGAAATAACGGTACCCAATGGAATTTTGCTCAATGGCAACGTGTTACCGATTTCTGGTTGTGCTTCTTCGCCAGAAACCAATTTCTGACCTACTTGCAAACCGTTTTGAGCAATTACATATGTTTTCTCACCGTCGGCATAAGCCAACAATGCGATGAATGCAGTTCTGTTTGGATCGTACTCGATTGATTTCACTGTAGCAGGAATTCCGGCTTTAGTTCTTTTGAAATCAATCATACGATAACGCTGCTTGTGACCACCGCCTGTGTAACGCATGGTCATTTTTCCTTGACTATTTCTACCTCCTGAGTTTTTTATCGGTGCGAGCAATGAACGCTCCGGCTTATCAGTTGTGATAGCGTCAAAACTATTCACAACTCTAAATCGCTGACCAGGGGTAATAGGTTTTAATTTTCTAACTGACATAGTGCTGCCTTATTGATTAGATATTATTGTAAAAATCTATTGTTTCTCCTTCTTTTACTGAAACGATTGCTTTTTTGTAAGCATTCGTTTTTCCGCTGATAAGTCCACTTTTGGTGTATTTTGTAGAGCGATCTGGCCTTACATTCATGGTGTTCACATCCAAAACAGTTACGCCATAAGCAGCTTCTACAGCTTTCTTAATTTGTACTTTGTTTGCTTTTCTGTCAACCACGAAGCCAAATTGGTTCAAAACCTCACTTTGCTTGGTTACTTTTTCAGTTACTATAGGCTTAATTATGATACTCATCTTCCTATTATTTGCTTAAATTTTCCTGAATTCCTTCTATCGAACTCTCCATAAGCACCAAATTATTCGCGTTTAATATCGCGTAAGTGCTTAATTCTGAGTTAGTTATAACGCTAGAGGTCTTCAAATTGCGTGAGGACAAATATACATTTTTATTTGTATCACCCAACACGAACAAAGATTTTTTGCTTTCTAACCCTAAAGCTTTCAAAACATTAATGAAATTTTTAGTGTTCGGAGCATCAAAATTGAAGTCTTCTACAACGATCAGATTCGATTCTTTCGCCTTGATAGAGAAAGCCGATTTTCTGGCCAAACGCTTCAAATTTTTGTTCAATTTGAAAGAGTAGCTTCTCGGACGTGGCCCGAAAACAGTACCACCACCTTTAAACAATGGATTCTTAACCGATCCCGCACGCGCTGTACCAGTACCTTTTTGTTTCTTGATCTTACGAGTAGATCCAGTTACTTCGGCACGTTCTTTTGCTTTGTGCGTTCCTTGTCTTTGGTTGGCCAAATACTATTTTACATCTAAGTAAACCGCGTGGTTGTTTGGCTCAATTCCAAAAACGTCATCAGAAAGCTGTACTTTTCTTCCAGTTTCCTTTCCGCTGATATTTAAAACTTTTACTTCCATTACTTCTGAATGATTACATAAGAGTTATTGTGTCCAGGAACAGCACCCTTTACCAAAATCAGGTTTTTGTCTGCCATTACTTTCAATACTCTAAGGTTTTGAACTTTTACACTGTCACCACCCATTCTTCCAGCCATACGCATTCCTTTGAATACGCGTGACGGATATGATGATGCTCCAACAGAACCAGGTGCTCTGAGACGATTATGCTGACCGTGAGTTGATTGACCAACCCCGCCAAATCCGTGTCTTTTTACAACACCCTGGAATCCTTTTCCTTTTGATGTACCTTGTACATCCACAAACTCGCCTTCTGTAAAGACATCAACTGTCAATACATCACCTAGTTTGTACTCGTTTTCAAATTGGAGCTCAACGACTTTTTTCTTAGCTACAGTTCCAGCTTTTTTAAAGTGACCAACGGCCGCTTTAGTGGAATGTTTCTCGTTTTTGTCATCGAAACCCAGTTGCAACGCTTCATACCCGTCGACCGCTGTGGTTCTGACTTGGGTAACTACGCATGGTCCAGCTTCGATTACCGTACAAGGAATGTTTTTCCCGTTTTCATCAAAGATGCTGGTCATGCCGATTTTTCTTCCGATTAACCCAGACATAAAAAAATAATTAATAATTAATAATGAATTTAATTTTTGATCCCATTAGGCAAAATAAGAAGTGCCGGAACCGAAACTCCGGCACTTTTTTATATCCTTTTGAGGGATTTACTTAGACTTTGATTTCTACTTCAACACCACTTGGCAACTCTAATTTCATGAGCGCGTCGATGGTTTTTGAAGAAGAAGAGTAGATGTCGATCAGTCTTTTGTAAGACATCACTTCAAACTGCTCACGTGCTTTTTTGTTTACGTGCGGTGAACGCAAAACGGTAAACAATTTTTTATGTGTTGGCAAAGGAATTGGGCCAGTTACCACCGCTCCAGTGCTTTTTACTGTTTTTACAATCTTCTCAGACGACTTGTCCACGAGCATGTGATCGTAAGATTTCAATTTTATTCTGATTTTTTGACTCATCTTTTAAAGTATTAAGCGGTTCCTTTTGCTTTTTTGATTACAGCTTCCGAAATGTTAGCCGGTGTTTCAGCGTAGTGTGAAAACTCCATGGTTGACGTGGCACGACCAGAAGACAAAGTCCTCAAAGTTGTTACATATCCGAACATTTCAGACAATGGCACATCAGCCTTGATGGTTTTTGCTCCGTTTCTGTCACCCATGTCATTCACCTGTCCGCGACGACGGTTGATATCACCTACGATATCTCCCATATTCTCTTCTGGAGTAATTACTTCCATTTTCATGATTGGCTCAAGAATAATCGCTCCGGCAGCTTTCGCCACTTCACGATAACCCATTCTTGCTGCCAATTCAAACGAAAGCGCATCAGAATCCACAGGATGGAAAGACCCGTCGAGTAAAGTCACTTTAAGACTATCCACTTGGTAACCTGCAAGAGGCCCTTGTTTCATGGCTTCGCGGAAACCTTTCTCTACAGAAGGGATATATTCTTTAGGAACGTTACCACCTTTTACTTCATTTACGAATTGCAATCCTACAGGAACTTTACCGTCAACCTCGTCAGCTGGCTCCAAACGGAATACGATATCACCGAATTTCCCGCGACCACCCGATTGTTTCTTATAAGTTTCTCTGTGTTGTGCCGATCTTGTGAAAGCTTCTTTGTATTCAACCTGAGGCTCACCTTGGTTTACCTCTACTTTGAATTCGCGTTTCATACGATCTACAAGAATGTCCAAGTGAAGCTCACCCATTCCTGAAATAATCGTTTGTCCTGAAGCCTCGTCTGTACGAACAGTAAACGTTGGATCTTCTTCGGCCAATTTAGCCAAAGCCATACCCATTTTATCTACGTCGGCCTTAGTTTTAGGCTCAATGGCAATACCGATTACCGGCGCAGGGAATTTCATAGATTCGAGGATAATTGGGTGTTTTTCATCACACAAAGTATCTCCTGTCTTGATATCCTTAAATCCAACAGCCGCACCAATATCACCGGCCTCGATGTACTCGATTGGGTTTTGTTTGTTGGCGTGCATCTGGTAGATACGAGAAATCCTTTCTTTGTTTCCTGAACGTGTGTTCAATACGTAAGAACCAGCATCCAAACGTCCTGAATAAGCACGGAAGAAAGCCAAACGACCAACGAACGGGTCTGTTGCGATCTTAAATGCCAAGGCAGCGAATGGCTCTTTTACGTCTGGACGACGCAAGATTTTGGTTTGGTCTTCTTCTAGCAATTCGGCATCGTCAGGGTGAATCCCTTGGATACCTTCTTTATCTAGCGGAGAAGGCAAGTATTTACAAACGGCATCCAACATAAACTGAACTCCTTTGTTTTTGAACGAAGAACCAGCAATCATCGGGATGATAGCCATATCAATCGTAGCAGCACGTAAGGCAGTGTTGATTTCCTCTTCTGTGATTGAATCGGGATCCTCCATGTACTTGTCCAGCAAGTTTTCATCGTAATCGGCAACCGCTTCGATAAGGATATCGCGGTATTCTTTTACTTCGGCAACCATATCCGCAGGGATTGGCACGATATCAAAAGTAGCGCCTTGGGTTTCGTCATGCCATACGATAGCTTGATTTTTAACCAAATCCACAACACCTTTAAAGTCGATTTCATCACCGATTGGCAAAGTAATCGCCACAGCGTTTGATTTCAACATATCGCGAACCTGTTGGCAAACGCCTAAGAAGTTAGAACCCTGACGGTCCATTTTATTGACGAATCCCATACGTGGAACGCGGTACTGATCGGCAAGTCTCCAGTTGGTCTCTGATTGAGGCTCAACACCGTCAACGGCAGAAAACAAGAAAACCAGTCCGTCTAGTACACGAAGCGAACGGTTTACCTCTACGGTAAAATCCACGTGTCCGGGAGTATCGATAATGTTGAAGTGGTAGGGCAATGTTTCTGCAATAGCTTTACCTTGTTGGGTTGGGAAATTCCACTCACAGGTCGTCGCAGCCGAAGTAATCGTGATACCACGCTCTTGCTCCTGCGCCATCCAGTCCATCGTTGCAGCACCATCGTGCACCTCACCGATTTTGTGTGATTTTCCGGTATAAAAAAGGATACGCTCTGTTGTTGTCGTTTTACCGGCATCAATGTGAGCAGCAATTCCAATATTTCTGGTGTATTTTAAATCTCTTGCCATTTCTGATTAAAATCTAAAGTGAGAGAATGCTTTATTTGCTTCGGCCATTTTATGAGTATCCATTCTCTTTTTAACAGCGGCACCTTCTTCTTTAGCAGCAGCTAAAACTTCAGAAGCTAATTTTTGAGCCATAGATTTCTCATTTCTGCGACGTGCGTAAAGGATCATCCATTTCATTGCCATGGAGATTTTACGGTCTGGACGAATTTGCATTGGGATTTGAAAGGTAGCTCCACCTACACGACGGCTACGTACTTCTACGTGTGGCATCACATTGGTTAAAGCATCTTTCCAGATTTCTAATGCTGATTTTTCAGCATCTTGCTTCTTAGATTCTACGATGTCAATCGCATCATAAAATACTTTAAAAGCAGTTGATTTTTTACCATCCCACATTAAGTTGTTCACAAAACGCGTTACCAATTGGTCATTAAACCTTGGATCTGGTAAAAGAGGTCTTTTTTTGGCCTGTCTTTTTCTCATGTCTTTTTCTTAAAAGTTTTTAATTACTTTTTCGCTTCTTTAGGGCGTTTTGCTCCGTACTTAGATCTTCTCTGCGTTCTTCCTGCTACACCTGATGTATCAAGCGCACCACGAACGATGTGATACCTAACTCCCGGCAAATCTTTTACCCTTCCACCCCTAACTAATACTATCGAGTGCTCTTGGAGGTTGTGTCCTTCACCTGGGATGTAAGCGTTCACTTCGTTTCCGTTAGTCAAACGTACACGCGCTACTTTACGCATCGCTGAGTTTGGCTTTTTGGGAGTCGTAGTGTAAACACGCGTACAAACGCCACGTCTTTGAGGACATGAATCCAAAGCTACCGATTTACTCTTCTTAGTTATCTGGGTTCTTCCAGTTCTTACTAATTGTTGAATTGTTGGCATAATGAATACTAAAAATATATTACGTTATAAAATTCCCGCTTTTTACGGGGTTGCAAATGTAATAATAATTTTTAATGAAACAAATCCTCTGTTCATTAATTTTTCCACTAAGTAAATATTTGTGTTTTAGCAGGATAGGATTTTCCCAAAATCACCAAAATTGAGAGGCCGCCATGGCTTGGTTTGGTTAAAATCCAGAACAAATTATTTAAGATATTAAACTGCCGATTTTTGCGTTACTTTATCAAAATTTTAAACTGATTGAAAAAGATTGTTTGTTTATTGGTCGTATTTTTGGCAGCACAATTGGCGGGTGCTCAAAACTTGCATCTTAAAATTTACGGAAAATCCGACCTTGAAACCAAAACCATCGACTCTATTGGTTACGCATCGAAACATCCCAACGCGAAAGAAGTCGTACAGGAAACAAATTTGTTTTCTAAAAAAATGGCCAAATTGGGCTATCTCGAATACCAAATAGAAAGCAACCAAAAAACCAACGACTCCACTTTTGTTTTTTATTGCAGTTTGGGACGTAAAACCGAGCGTGCTGATCTGTATATAAGTAAGGAATCGCCACTTAAAACACTGGGCATTTTTGAGAAAGGGCAAGACACGCTTCAAATCCGTTACACCGAAATCGAATCGTTGTTGAATCAAACATTAGCAAAACTCGAGAAAAAAGGATTCCCGCTCGCCAAACTGCAACTCGTCGACCTGGAAAAAAAAGGAAAAAAAATTCGAGCCGAGATGCTACTCATCCAGGAAAAACAACGAAGCGTCAACGACATAGTCGTGAATGGTTATGCAAAATTCCCCGAAGGACACAAACACAACATCAAACGCATGTACCGCAACAAGATTTTCAACCAGGAAAACTTAAAGAAATTGCATGCAGATTTTGAGAAATTCCGATTCGTCAAGCAAACGAAATATCCCGAAATACTGTTCTCGCGCGACTCTACGAAAATCTACGTCTATCTTGAAAAAGTCAAAGCAAACAGCTTTGATGGGTTTGTGGGTTTTACCACTGACGACAGAAAAAAAGTAATCCTGAGCGGTTACGTAGATTTGACTTTGAATAACATCCTTAACACCGGCGAAACCTTTGCCTTATACTGGAAAAGCGACGGCAAAAACCAAAAGACATTCGACGCCCGAATTGAATTGCCGTATGTTTTTAAAAGCCCTTTCGGCATCAAAGGCGAGCTTAATATTTTCAAGCAGGACAGCACATTCCAGAACACCAAAACCGCCATTGGATTGGGCTATTTTTTCAACTACAATACACGGATTTATTTAGGGTATCAATCTACAGAATCCAGCGATATCCAGAACCTGAATTCGGCCAGCATCAGCGACTTTAAAAACGCTTTTTTTACGACCGATTTCGAGTATCTCGGTTACAAACCCGACGATTTCCTTTTTCCAGAAAAAACGAAGATTCTTCTTAAGACCGGTATCGGTTCCAGGAATTCAAAGCAGGAAAAAAACGACCAATTTTTCATCCTTGCCGATTTGAAACACAATTTCTATCTAAACGACAAGAACAGCATCAATCTTAAAAGCCAGAATTACTATCTGGGAAGCGACAAATATATTATAAACGAACTCTACCGATTTGGCGGGATCAACTCGATACGAGGCTTCAACGAAAACAGTCTGCAAGCCAGCCTGTTTACATCGCTTTTGACCGAATATCGCTATGTGCTATCGCCCGGAATTTACACACATTCTATTATTGACTACGGCTATTATCGAGACGAAAGCAACAATCGTAACGACAGCATTTTTGGCTTTGGCTTTGGTTTTGGCTTACTTACCAAAAACGGACTTTTCAATATTGTTTATGCTAACGGCAACACTAAAAACCAAGCTGTAAAACTCTCAAATTCAATAGTTCATATCAGCTTCAAGGCAAACTTTTGATATTTTTTCAAAAAAAGTGAAGAAAAAACGCCTTTGAGATTAGGAATCTTAACAATAAATTAGGATTTTTGTAGGAACTAATTCAAAATAATTTAAAATGAAACTAAAGTTTAATGGATTCTTAGCGCTGCTTCTAGTGCTAATAGCGCAAGTCACGTTTGCGCAGGACATTGCTGTAAGTGGTACGGTTACCGACCAAGCCGGGTTACCAATTCCTGGGGTAAATGTCCTAGTTAAAGGAACATCAAACGGAACACAAACCGATTTTGATGGGAAATTTAAAATCAATGCCAGCCAAGGACAGGTTTTGGTATTTAGCTTTCTTGGCATGAAGACCATGCAAATGCCTGCATCGGCCAACATGAAAGTAAAAATGACTGATGACTCTGTTCAACTGGAAGGTGTAGTCGTTACCGCTTTGGGTATTAAAAGACAAAAAAGAGAATTGGGGTATGCCACGACAACCATAAGCTCGAAAGAACTTACCGAAGTCACCAACACCAATGTTTTCGAGTCACTATCAGGAAAAATTGCGGGTGTTGACATCTCTGCTCCGGCTCAGGTAGGTGCCTCTACCAAAGTAATCATTAGAGGTATTAGCTCCTTTCAAGGAACGAATCCTTTATACGTGGTAGACGGAACGCCAATCAACAACGCTTCGGGAAGTTTTACCGGAAGCACCCGAAGCTTTGATGCCGGTACCGGTATCAGCGATATCGACCCGAACAATGTAGAAAGCATGACGGTACTTAAAGGTTCGGCTGCGACAGCGTTATACGGTTCTAGAGGAGGGCAAGGTGTCATCATCATCACAACAAAATCTGCAAAAAACAAATCAAAAATATCTGTCGAATTGAGTAACTCTGCTGATTTTTCTGAAATCGCAAGGGTACCGCATTTGCAGGAACAATTTGGACAAGGTTGGGCGGGATTGTCATTCTCTAACTGGGCAGGGCAACCGCAGAACACAACCAGTAATGAAAACGGATCATGGGGTCCTGCATTCAACGGAGAGATTCGTCCGTGGGGAACAATCATTGACAATGCGCAACAGATTAAGCCTTACGTAGCTTTGAAAGACAACGTAAGGGAATTTTATGAAGTGGGTACCACTTACACCAATGGTGTTCGTATTTCAGGAGGCGGAGACAACTCTAACTTTTCTGTTAATTTCACTGACGTAACTTCAGACGGTATCATCCCGACAGTTGCTGATGCCTACAACAGGAAAACTTTCGGTTTGAATGCCGCAATGAATTCTGAAAAATTGAGTGTAAGAACTTCGCTTAATTATGTAAGGAAAATGCAGAATGCGGTGAACACTGGGCAAGGAAACGATGCCGGAGAAGGAAATACCTTGATCCAGGAAATGCTTCAAATCCCTACCGACATCAGTGTATTGGATCTTAAAGATTACATCAACAATCCTTACAACACCCCTAGTAACTACTTCACCCCTTACGCTTCTAACCCTTGGTTTGTTGTAAGTGAAAACAAAACAACCATCGATGGAAACAGGCTTTTTGGTAACATCAACCTAAACTACGCTTTCAACAAAAAATTCTCTTTGAGCTATCAGGCAGGTGGTGATTACAGATACGAAAAAATAAAATCTTACGGAGCTAAGGTTACTTTCGATCCTAACACCCCTCAAAGCGATGGTGGTGCAAACGAGTCAGTAGGTGGTGTGACCGAGCGATCTAATGAATATGTAGAATTCGATACCAACTTGATGTTGAACTTCAATAGCGCTGTTGGTGAAAATTTCAATGTAAACGCATTTGTCGGTTTTAATACTAACGAAAGGAAAGTAAATCAACTCCAAGCACAAATTACCAATCTTGACATCCCAGGGTTTTACGAACTGTCAAACTCTTCTGTTAAGCCTACAGTATTTCAGAATGACGCATTGAGACGCAACTTTGGCGTTTTTGGATCTTTGGAAGCTTCGTTCAAAAACAGACTTTTCCTTACTTTAACCGGAAGAAATGACTGGTCATCTACCTTAGACGTAGCAAGCAATTCCTACTTTTATCCAGCAGCGAGTTTGAGCGGGATTGTTGTGGATTCTAATGATTACTTCGTGAAATTAAGAGCCGGCTACGCCCGTACTGCTAATGATGTTCAATTGGGTAATCAAATCGGTGCTTATCAAACATCTTCAGGCTTGATTCCTGGAAACGCCGTATTAGGATTTGGAAATATTTTCCTTCCTATCGGAGGAGTTAACGGATACGAGTACGCTGCAAACTTGGGTAATCCCGATCTAAAACCAGAAAAAGTTGGCGAGTTAGAATTTGGGGTGGAAGCCAATTTATTCAAAAAGAGAGTCAACATCGATGCTTCTGTATACGATAAAAAATCAGATGGCTTGATTTTTACAAGACCGCTTCCAACTTCAACCGGGTTTGCTACCCAAACCGATAACCTTGTAGATTTGACTAACAGGGGTGTTGAACTCGTATTAAATGTAGTTCCAGTAAAAACAACTAACTTCCAATGGGACTTTACAACGACTTTTACTAAAAATGAGTCTGAAGTAACAGATATCAAAGGCGGCGTAGAAAAAATCCAATTGCAATCAATCTATGGTGTATCATGGAATGCTGTTAAAGGCCAGCCATTAGGTGTTTTCAGCACATTCGTTCCAAAATTGTCTCCAAGCGGACAACCAATCGTTGACCCTGCGACAGGTTTTTATAAACCAACCGACGACGAACAAGCAGTAGGAAATTCTCAGAGAGATTTTGTAATGGGTCTCAAAAACAAAGTTTCTTACAAAAACCTATCGCTTACTTTCGGCATCGACTGGAAACAAGGAGGTGAAATGTATTCTTACACTAAGAAATTATCGCACTTCGTAGGAAATGGGCCTGAAACAACCTATAACAATCGTAACACATTCATCATTCCTAACTCTGTAGTAGAAGTGTTGGACGGCAGTGGAAACGTTACCGGTTATGAGGAAAACACTACAGCAGTATCATTTGGTTCGGTTACCGACTACTGGAATCCATCTAATAACCCTGCTATCGAGCCAGGTCATGTAATTGACAAAACATTCGTGAGGTTGAGAGATGTAGCATTGACGTACAGCTTCCCTTCTGAAACAGTCAAAAGATTAGGACTCGTAAATGCTTCATTTACTTTATATGGTAAAAACTTAGCTTTATGGACTCCTGATGAGAATCCTTACATCGATCCTGAGTTGTCAACTTTCGGAAACGATTTATTGAGTGAAGTAGGCGAATTTGGTACCAATCCATCGCAAAGATCTTACGGAGCTAGCCTTAAATTAACATTCTAAAAAAAACAAAATGAAAAAGTTCATCATAAGTATTTTAGTTCTGTCAACTGCAATAACCAGTTGCAGCACCGACCTAGACATTAACAGAGACCCTGATCTACTAGATCCGGATAAGGCACCGCTATCGTCTCAGTTGCCTGCAGGTATCGCAGGATTGGCTGGGTCTGAAGGCGCTACTTACGCTATTCTTGGGGGATTTTGGTCACAATATTGGACACAAAGTAACGCCGCCAACCAATATAAAGATATTGACAATTATGCCGTGGGTACTTCAGACTACAACTTTGGATGGGATGGTATGTACGATGCATTGGGTGATATCCGTAACGTAAAAAGAAGAGCATTGGCCGAAGGAAACTGGAATTACTTCCTTATTGCTACGGTTCTTGAAGTACAAGGTTCACAGGTATTGACCGACATGTATGGCAGTGTTCCTTATTCGGAAGCCAACAACTCAGAAATTTTAGAGCCTTCATTTGATAGTGGTCAACAAATTTATGACCAAATGATCAACGATTTGAATCTTGCACTATCAAAAGATTTGTCAACCTCTACAGGTATTATTCCTGGAAATGATGACTTTGTATTCCACGGAAACATGGACGCTTGGACTAAGTTTGCCAATACGATGAAATTGAAAATCTACATGAGGCAAACCAATAGTGACAGAGCTTCTGTTGCAAGCGCTGGCATCACTGCTTTATTGAGTTCAGGAGTTTCATTCTTAGACGAAGATGCGGGAATGATTGTTGACGGTAACGGGGATCCTATATTTACCGATGCCATCAACCAAAGTAATCCTTTGTATGAGTACAACAACAGACGTCTGAACGTTGCTACTAACCTAAGAATGAGCACCACGATGGCCTCTTTCTTTACGAATAACGGTGATACAAGAAGAGGCGCCTACTATTTGGCTGGAAATGCGCTTAACCAAGGAGATTACAACAATCCTGTTGGTGCAGGCACCATTGCTGTCGTAAAACTAAACCCTCAAACTCCTGTTTATTTTATGAGTCTTGAAGAGAGCTTGCTATTGCAAGCAGAAGCTGTAGAAAGATATGGTTTCGGTAGTGGTAAAGCACTCTACGACGCTGCTGTAATAGAAAACTTCACAAAGTACGGATTGAGTGGCGCATCATATGTGGCCGCAGGAGGTGCATATGAATACCCAACAGCCGGTACGTTCGACCAAAAACTAGAAGCTATTATTACCCAAAAATGGGCGGCATTATTCCCTGGTAACGGTTTTGAAGCTTTCTTTGAAACTAACCGTACCGGATATCCACGTACCTCGACGGTTCCACAGTCAAATATCGCTTACGTTCCTGGTCAATTGGCTTATGCTGTGAACGGGTCAACTGGAGGTTTATTTCCTAAGCGATTTGTATATCCTTTAAGTGAAAGAAATGCCAATACAAAAGCACCGGCATTAGTACCATTAACAACACCTGTTTGGTGGGATCAAAACTAAAAAATATGAAAAAGATAATTATTGCATCATTAGTTCTCACAAGTGCGTTGTTGACCTCTTGTGACGAAAAAGATACGGCAAACGTATCTAAAATTACCAACTACCCTATTATAACAGTCTCAGGAGATGACCCATATTTTGTCCCACAGGGAACAACTTATGTAGACCCGGGTGCTGTTGCCATGGAAGGTTCTAACGAAATAGACGTGACTACGACGGCTGCCGGAAAATACAGAGGTGGAACAACATTAGACACGAATATTACCGACGAATATTTGGTGACCTACACTGCAACCAACGCAGACGGATTTGACGGTACTGCTAACCGTAAGGTAATTGTATACAAAACCGGTGACTTGGTAACAAGTATCGAGGGTGTTTACACGTGTACCATTTCAAGAAACGGTGTAACCCCTAGTGCGGCCTATCAAAACATCAAGTACATCTACATCTGGAAAAACACAGACGGAACGTACCAAATATCTGATGCTTTTGGTGGATGGTATGAATATGGCAGGGCCTTAGGAATCGGCTACATTACTCCAGGCGGTAAAATCGCCGGTGATATCCCAAGCAATACTTTTACCTTCCCAGGTGGTCCGTTAACCAACGTTGGTTTTGGTGGTACAGCTAACATCACAGATGTACAAGTGAATCCTGTAACCAAGAAAATCGTATTGACTTGTGCATGGCTAGCGCCACCTGCAACCAGCTATACATTCGTTGCAACCCTAACTCAAGTTCAACTTTAATATTATAAAAATGAATCTAGTAAAAAATAATTTTATTAAAGTACTTTTCAGTATTTTCTTAATCACTTCATTAGTATCATGTGATGAAGGAGGAGATCCGGATCCAGGGATGACAACAACCGGTAACTTTGCCGGAGATTGGTTCATTACCCTTACCGATACCGATGGACACGTTTTAGTGGAGCATGCTTTACACTCTACGTACAACACTGCAGCCAATGATAACACGATGTGGCTCGATGATTTTGAAAATGGATACTACATTAAGAGTAAAATCTTCATGAATCCTGCAACGGGACAGTTCTCTGCAACCGATGCGCTTAATATCCATGACGGTGGATCTGACGATTCAACGGTAACCATCACCGAAGGGCAGATTATCAAAAATGGCGCAATTTCAAAAGGCGGTCATGTGGTTGATAAAATTACCTGTAGAATTCACTACAGCTACGACGCCGATGGTTATGACATTATCTATGAAGGTCATAAAAGAACCGGATTTAAGGAAGACGAATATTAATATTTCTTCAACCAAACAAAACCACCCTTTTCAGGGTGGTTTTTTTATATCTTTGCGGCATGGAAAAAGAACACCAAATATTCGGCATCAGAGCAATAATCGAAGCCATTCAATCCGGCAAAGCAGTAGACAAAGTATTCATCCAGAAAGAAGTTTCGGGAGAATTGATGAAAGACCTAATGAAGGTCATGAAACGTGCCGATGTAAATTTTTCTTACGTCCCGGCAGAAAAACTCAACCGCCTTACGCCCAATAACCACCAAGGTGCAGTGGCTTCCATCTCTCCTATCGCTTTTTACGATTTAGAAAAACTGGTAGAAAAAGTTACCGAATCCAAAAAAGCACCGTTGTTTCTAATCCTCGATCAGATTTCAGACGCGCGCAATTTTGGCGCCATCATAAGGACTGCCGAATGTACCGGCGTGGATGGCATCATCGTGCAAAAAGCAGGCTCGGCTCCAGTCAATGGCGACACTGTAAAAACTTCTGCGGGCGCAGTGTTTAATATTCCAATCTGCAAAGTAGAACACATCAAGGATGCTATTTTCCTTTTACAAGCATCTGGAATCAAAACCGTCGCGGCCACAGAAAAAACCGAGCAATCCATCTATGATGTCGCGCTCAACGAGCCCGTCGCCATCGTCATGGGGAGCGAAGACCGTGGCATCAATCCCTCGGTATTAAAAATCGTAGATGAAAAAGCAAAACTTCCGATGTTCGGAACCATCGGATCACTCAATGTTTCTGTAGCCTGTGGGGCTTTCCTGTACGAAACCGTGCGCCAAAGAAGTTAATTTTCGGTTTTGGGTTTAATGATATACTTGTTTTCCACCGCATCAAAAAAAACATGATATTCGGGCTGCGTTGAAGTAAGCTCTTCAGAAGTAACCTCAATCTCTTCAGGTTTCGGAAGATTCACGAAATTTCCGTTCGCGTCAAAACGCTCCAGAAACTTGTCGCCGGTCGGATCAAAATCAGGATCTTCCCAATCATATCTAAAAATTTTCTTGTACTCGGGCGTCTTGACCACCATGGCGAAAGCGAAACCGGTAATCAAACCTGCCAGGTGGCCTTCCCACGAAATACCTTCCTGTACGTCTGGGAAAATATACCACACCATACTGCCATACAACAGAATCACCATCAATGACAACGCCACAAGGCGATAATACCGCGTTTTAATTCCCTTGAAAAAAATGAAGCTCACGAGCACATAAATCAACCCGCTCGCGCCAATATGGTACGATTCCCTGCCAATCACCCAGGTTAGGAAGCCCGAGAGCAGCACACCGTAACCCAAAACCTCAAATGCCTGATCGCGATAAAAGAAGCGCAGCGCCGCTATCAAAATCAACAGCGGAATCGAGTTGTTGTACAAATGTTCTATACTTCCATGGATAAACGGGCTAAACAGAATCCCCCGCAACCCTTCAAAAGTTCTGGGGTAAATACCATACGTTTCCAGATTGAGGTGAAAGTTCAAACCCGCCCAAAAAACAATCCATAAAAACAACACCGAAAGAAAAGGCAGCAGGATTACAGAAGGCGAGAATTTAAAATAATGTTCGGTCATAATGATCTGTTTGTCCACGGCGCTACTCAAAAATACATCCAATTGCAATAGCCTGAAATTTTGTCAGATTTTTAAAAGCTCATTCCCATTCAGCACCCGCGTAAAGTTAAAATCTCAAACCTTAGTCAGAAATCGTTAAATTTACAGCATCAAACCCTGCACCCTGAACCTTGAACCCTTTACCCAACATGGAAGCACCGCTCGCCGAACGAATCCGCCCGCAACACCTACAAGATTACATCAGCCAACTGCACCTCGTTGGGCCCAAAGGCTCGCTCACGCAACAAATCGAAAAGGGCATTATCCCTTCATTAATATTTTGGGGACCGCCCGGAACCGGTAAAACCACACTCGCACAAATCATCGCCGAGCAATCCAAAAGACCATTCTACATCTTAAGCGCCATCAACTCGGGCGTCAAGGACATCCGTGACGTGATAGACAAAGCCAAACAAGCCGGCGGATTGTTCACCGCAAAAAACCCCATCTTGTTCATTGATGAGATCCACCGTTTTAGCAAATCGCAACAGGATTCACTTTTGGCTGCTGTAGAAAAAGGCATCATCACCCTTATCGGCGCAACCACAGAAAACCCCAGTTTCGAAGTGATTCCCGCTTTACTGTCGCGATGTCAGGTCTACATCCTCAACCCATTCACCAAAGCCGATCTCGAAGCGCTATTGCACCGCGCCATGAAAACCGACGTCGTGCTACAAACCAAAAAAATAAAATTAAAGGAAACCGAGGCGCTCTTACGCCTTTCGGGCGGCGACGGACGCAAGCTATTAAATATCTTTGAACTCGTCGTAAACGCATCGCCTGAAGGTCAAATTTCAATCACCAACGATCGCGTGTTTGAACTGGTACAACAAAATACCGTATTGTATGACAAAACCGGCGAGCAACATTACGATATCGTTTCGGCCTTCATCAAATCCATCCGCGGCAGTGATCCCAACGGTGCCGTCTACTGGTTGGCCCGTATGATCGAAGGTGGTGAGGATGTCAAATTCATCGCGCGCCGCATGCTCATCCTATCCAGCGAAGACATCGGCAACGCCAACCCAACCGCACTGGTAATCGCCAATAACACTTTTCAGGCCGTGACCACAATCGGCTATCCCGAAAGCCGCATCATTTTAAGCCAATGCGCAGTCTACCTCGCCACTTCACCCAAAAGCAACGCGAGTTACGAAGCCATCGGCAAAGCGCAGCAAACCGTCAAGCAAACCGGCGATTTGCCCGTGCCCATACATTTGCGCAATGCGCCAACCAAGCTCATGAAGGAATTGGGTTACGGCGACGCGTACAAATACGCGCACAGTTATGACAACAATTTCGCAGACCAGGAATTCCTACCCGACGCTATCGCTGGCACGCCATTTTATGTTCCTGGAAATAATTCGCGAGAAAACGGTACGCGCGAATTTTTAAAAAACCGCTGGAAAGACAAATACAATTACTAATTAATTGATTAAGGGCGTTGCCTGCGGCCAGGCTGTACGCTGCAATATTTTGACTGCACTTCGTACCTCGTGACAGCCAAAATGATTTCCGCTGCCATCCTTAACGCAAACGGGCATCGGTTAAAACTTCACGTCTACGGCCTGAGAAACCAATTGATCGTTCTGGAAATAGTCAAAGAACCACTGCCCGTCCC
>JAKQJQ010000243.1 GCA_029561105.1 Bacteroidota bacterium | reverse complement strand
CACTGACTTACATCGCTTACAGTGCCGCGCGCAGATTGCACATTTCAACCTGCACGTTAGTGTTGCTGCCTTTTATTTTGCCAACTTATCGCTAGCTCTTCTTTTTTCTGGGTGTGCGGCAAATGGGTGCGCAGACTCTTTATAAACTTTCAGTAATTCTGCTGCTTTTGGCTCGCGTGCAATTGCACTTTTAATCGCTTGCTTGGTCGCTTGGTAGTTCCAATCTTGAATGCGGTCATCTATATCTGCAGATTGGTCAATAAATACACCCACACAAATAAAAACATCATCTGCTTCTTCAACCGGAATTGTGCCATCAGCCACACAATCCATCACTGCCATTGATACACCGCGTTGTGCCGGGCCAAACATTTGTACAGATTGCCTTGTGTTTCTTAGCGTTACTTTGTTGAACATCACGGTGTTTGGTTTAACCATCATGTTTGGTGCCACAATTGCCAATAAACCATTCACCCCTTCTTTTTGGTCTGTCAGCGTTCTACAAAACGCATCTTCAGCCGCGCTGCCGCGTGGCCCCATAATCAGATCAATATGCGCGACATTTTTTAAATCAAGTCCACTTCCATCAGGACGATTTTCAATCACTAACGCTTCACCAATTAAAACTCTATCAATTACAGCCATGTTGTACTCCTTATATTATTAGAATGGACATGCGCATTTTCTTTTAAGAATGTGCAGTTCTTCTATTAAAAAATAATAAAAATTACGCTATTTACAGCACTACAAAATAACAAAAACAACCACTAAAAACGCTCGAGAGAAAATTACTGCCCTGTGAGCCTTATTTACAAGGATTCTAGAGCCTCTCAAAAGGTTAGTGCTTTTTTCAAGCACGATTTAACACTTTTTAATTACCTTTTCTTACCCAATTTCACTAGCCGTTCACCACACGAAAATTCGGTTTTTGGTAGGCATTCTCTTCATCCAAAGTAAATACGCTGACCGCATTCATCAACTCTTCAGCCTGCTCCATGAGTGATTCAGCCGCAGCAGCCGCTTGTTCAACCAGCGCTGTATTTTGCTGGGTAACATCGTCCATGGTCATAATGGCCTCATTCACTTGCTCAATACCTGAGCTTTGTTCAAGAGATGCGGCGGCAATTTCACCTATGATGTCTGTCACACGTTTAACGGAAGTCACAATGTCTTGCATGGTGTGGCCAGCATTTTCTACCTGACGTGTCCCTTCAGCAGTTTTGCTAACGGAATCGGCAATCAACTCTTTAATCTCTTTGGCAGCGCTGGCTGAACGTTGCGCTAAGCTGCGTACTTCACCCGCCACGACGGCAAAGCCACGGCCTTGCTCACCGGCGCGTGCCGCTTCTACTGCGGCATTCAGTGCCAAAATATTGGTTTGAAAGGCAATGCCGTCAATGACTGAAATAATATCTTCAATCTTTTGTGCACTTTCATTGATGGAGCTCATGGTAGCAACAACCTCTGCGACTACATCCCCCCCTTTAATTGCCACATTTGAAGCATCGGTAGCTAACTGGTTAGCTTGCTTAGCGCTGTCGGCATTTTGCTTCACGGTGGATGAAAGTTGCTCCATGCTGGCGGCTGTTTTTTCTAATGAGGCTGCTTGGTCTTCTGTTCGGCGGCTCAAATCTGCGTTACCCTGCGCAATTTCTTTTGAAGCTGTACTAATGGTCTCTACTGCATTTTTCACCGTCACAATCGGGCTCACAATCATGCCCAATGTTTCATTCATGCCATCAACAATCTTGCGATAATCTCCAAGGTGACGCGCTGCATCGGCCCGCACTGACACCCGGCCTTGCCGCGCAGCATTGGCCAGCATTTGCGCATCTTCATTCAAAGCTTTTAGATTGCTGCGAACTTGCTCAATGGCTTCATTGACAAATGCTTTTTTACCCGGAAACTGTTCAAGTTGTGCATCAAAGTTCCCTTCCCCAAATTCTTTCACACAGGCCAACGCTTTCTCAGTCAGTTCAATTTGGCCAGCCACGATTTGGTTAATAGCAACAGCCAACTCGTTAAACCCACCTTTAAACATTTCCGCATACATGGACTTATCAATATTGCCCTGTAAATGCTCATTGGTGACCCATTTAACGGAATCTAAAAGTCCTTTAAGTTTGCCTTTAAGCCGGTCTAGATTTGTGTTGATTTCTGCTTTTTTACCGGGATATTGCTGAATTTGCACTAAGAAATCGCCATCCCCGAGCAATTTCATTACGTTGATCATTTCATCTTTTTCTTGCACATGCCCTGCTACCATTCGGTTTACGCCTTCTGCCATCTGAGCATAAGCACCTTTGTATTGCGTGGTGGCAATACGCACATCAATATCACCGGCATCATGCTCTTGTGACATGTGTTCCATATCAGAAATGAAAGTTTTAATATTACTGCGCAGCAATTCAACGCCTTCATTGATAAATGCACGCTGTCCAGGAAACTGCTCAAGTGGCGCATTAAAATTGCCATTGGCAAATTCTGCAATACAGCTTGTCACTTTGCGCATCACATCGGCTTGGTTAGCCGCCATGTGATTAACATTGGTGGTCATGGTTTTATAGCTACCGTGAAATTTATCAGCATCAATCACCGCATTGATGTTCCCGGCTTTGTTTTCATCTGCCATCACCGTTTGTGCATCAATCACATTTTTGAGTGTTTTCTGCATTTTTTGCATTGAAACCATCAAGCTAGTGTTGTCACCACTTTTCAAATCAATTGGGCTGTTCAAATCACCATTGGCAATGCGGTCTGCAACCTCTGCAACTTCATCTGGCTCGGCGCCAAGTTGCTTGCGTAAGTTGCAGGTAATGAGATAACCAATCACAGCGGTTGCCAGCAAAATAAGCGCACTTAGCAATATATTTAACTGACCCGCACGATTTTTAACAGTGGCAGCCGCTTCGGCACTTAACTGACCTAAATTCATTTTATAATCAATGTGGGCTGCAATATCAGCATTGGCTTTTTCAGCAGGTGTGCGAATGGCAATATAGAGTTCATGCGCCAGTGGTTTGTTGTTGGCGCGTGAGGCATTTAAAATCGGCTCCATGCGCGCATAATATTCATTCAAGCCCGCTTTATCGGCCTCAAGCATCTGCTTTTCTTGATCGTCAGCAATATAGGTTTCATAATTCTTGAACAAATCAGCCAGTTCAGATTGCAGTTTTCGAATGGCAGATTCAACATCTGCCATTTTTTCTGGCTCTTTAATAAGCGTATGATTGGCCACCCGAATACGTAAGGTATTAAATTTAAATCGAATTGTATCCAGCTCCACCATGCTGGGCACAATGTTGGTATTGGCATAATTGGTTTCTTCAAACACATCTAACATTTGGCTATGGTTGAAAATAGCCAAGCCGACCAAGCCCACGACAGAAATCAAGGTTAGCATTAACATTTTTTTAGCAACGGTCATTTTCATATTTAACCCAATTCAATTTCTTGCATCGAACAATATTCCAGCAATAGATGTAATTTAAATCATAACCAAATGTTTTAATTAGATAATAAGCTGGCACTAAAGACGTTAATTCATAGAATTAACGATTACAATTTACTTAACATTCACCCTAAGCATTCACGGTTTCAGGCAAACTTTGCGATGATTGCATAGGCAACATTTCGGCTGCCGACACTGGATTGGCCCCTGCAAATACAATTAACATGGCAAATATCACGCATGTTGCTAATACGGCATAAATGGTTTTTACAAAGTAGTCCATCAGGTTTTCCATCACATTTTCCTCTTCACAAATCATGACCAAGCCACACATTGCTTGGCACCTTATGAATGTCATCGGCAAAAAAAATTAAAACTTAATACAATTTGTAAAAATTTATTTACAACATATGGCAATGTGAGTGGCAATTTGACGCATTTAATGTGGATTGAATATTGCATGTGGGTACAAAATTGACAACGAGAAAATAAATGCTTTTTTAAGCAGATTATCTCCCGAGCAAAAAACACTGCCCTGCGAGCCTTTATTTACTTGGCTTGCAGGGCATCGAAAAAGGTTGTGGGTGAATTCAGACTGATTTTGATGTGTTTTACTGCCTTAAAACTCTTCCCATTCGCCGTCATCGGTGCCGGTTTTAACGGTGGCCACTTTCACCGTTTTGGCTGGAGCCGGTTTGAGGCTGGCAGTGTTGGCGCGCATCGGGTTGGGTTTGCTGCGACGCTCGGTTGTGGTGCGGCGTTGCGGTGTTTCATTGTCCAGTTGGAAGACGCTGACGGCGTTCATGAGTTCGTCAGCTTGTTCGAGCATGGATTCAGCAGCGGCAGCGGCTTCTTCTACCAGGGCGGTGTTTTGTTGGGTGACGTCGTCCATTTTCATGATGGCTTCGTTCACTTGTTCAATGCCGGCACTTTGTTCTTGCGAAGCCGCAGCAATTTCACCAATGATGTCTGAGACGCGTTTGACGGAGGTAACAATCTCTTGCATGGTGTGACCAGCATTCTCGACTTGTTGGGTGCCTTCGGCGGTTTTGTTAACAGAATCCGTAATGAGTTCTTTAATCTCTTTGGCGGCACTGGCTGAGCGTTGGGCGAGGTTGCGCACTTCGCCGGCTACCACGGCAAAGCCGCGGCCTTGTTCGCCGGCACGGGCAGCTTCTACTGCGGCATTCAGAGCCAGAATGTTGGTTTGGAAGGCAATGCCGTCAATGACGGAGATGATGTCTTCAATCTTTTGTGCGCTTTGGTTGATGTCGGCCATGGTGGAGACGACTTGTGCGACTACGTCGCCACCTTTGACGGCGACGCCTGAGGCGGCACTGGCCAGTTGGTTGGCTTGTTTGGCGTTGTCAGCATTTTGTTTGACGGTTGAAGACAACTCTTCCATGCTGGCGGCGGTTTTCTCAAGAGAGGCCGCTTGTTCTTCGGTGCGACGGCTTAGGTCTGCGTTGCCTTGCGAGATTTCTTTGGCGGCCGTGTTGATGGTTTCTACCGCGACTTTGACGGTGCCGATGGGGCCGACGATCATTTCGAGGGTTTCGTT
>JAKQJQ010000229.1 GCA_029561105.1 Bacteroidota bacterium | reverse complement strand
GTTTTCCAGGTTTCATTAGGCTACCGGTTCATGTAGTTTTTTTAACGTCGGACTAATGTAATTGTTGATTAATGCTTGTAATCAAAATATTTTTTTTTTGATTTAAAAGGGTTTGTTACAAAATAGGTTAAAGTATTTCCAAGCATTTACATTTGTAACCAAATTGCATAACAATAAAAAAAGGCAACCGTGATGGCTGCCTTTTTTTATAGTGCTTTTGGGATGCTAGAACAATCCGTTGAGTTCTGCGTCAATGCGGTTGAGGATGGTTCCCAAATCTTCGGGATTATTCACAAAATCAATATTGTCTACGTCGATGATGAGCAACTTTCCTTTATCATAGGTGTGTATCCAGGCTTCATATCGCTCGTTAAGCCTGCTCAGGTAATCGATTGAGATCGAATTTTCGTAATCGCGCCCGCGTTTGTGGATCTGGCTTACGAGATTCGGGATAGAACTTCTCAGATAAATCAACATATCGGGCGGCGCCACCAGGCTTTCCATGAGTTCAAAAAGCGAAGAATAATTCTGGAAGTCTCGGTTGGTCATGAGTCCCATAGCGTGCAGGTTGGGCGCAAAAATGTGGGCGTCTTCGTAAATCGTACGGTCCTGGATGATCTTTTTTCCGCTCTGACGAATTTGTAAAACCTGCCTGAAACGGCTGTTGAGGAAGTAAATCTGCAGGTTAAACGACCAGCGTTCCATCTGGTGGTAGAAATCATCGAGATAAGGATTGTCCACTACGTCTTCAAAATGTGGTTCCCATTTAAAATGTTTGGCCAATAAACGGGTGAGTGTGGTTTTTCCGGCGC
Source organism: Bacteroidota bacterium (assembly GCA_029561105.1). Lineage (GTDB taxonomy): Bacteria > Bacteroidota > Bacteroidia > Flavobacteriales > Flavobacteriaceae > Flavobacterium. The sequence goes on along the minus strand of JAKQJQ010000229.1, from coordinate 3,245 downwards.
CGATGTTTCCTGCTACTGCTATGTGCATTATGGTAAAGTGATTTTATAATTCGTGATTCCTTGTTTGGTAAAAATAGCTAAAATTTTATCCTTATACAGAAAACTTTGGTAGGTTTTTTTATCAACATCGACGAGCGGATGGGTATTGCCGTTCAAGTCTAAAAAGTATAGTTTTTGGTCGTTTTTGTAAATCAAGCCGCCGTCTGCTACCAATTGTAATTGTTCTGCAGCGGGCACCTTTCCCAACGTTTTAACCTTGCCGTAGATGTCGCAGCGGTACCAATCCGATTGGTCATCAATCCATTGAAAATAGTTAAAATCAGAGGCGTAATGTTTTACACTGCCACTACATGGCGTAGTGATTTCACGGTAATCGTTTTTGAGATAATTGTACAGACCCACCTTTTGGGATAGCGTGTTGTACACCCACAAACGATTTCCAAAAGCAAGCCCTACCGCAGTAGCCACAAAGGGGTTGGCGATTTTCCCGAACTCGATTTTCTGTGTTTCGTTGAGCTGGTTGTCAAGGATCACGACGGTGTTGAAACTTTCGTAAAACAGCACGATCTGTAAGGGATTCTGCAAATCTACTTTGGCGATTTTCCCCAAGGCCGGATTTTTATACTGCCAGTCTTTGTTTTTGAGTCGTTTGGACAACGTATTTTCAGTGATGCCGTACCACGCGCCGTATACGTCCTGGCCGAGGTAGACATCGGTGTGGAGTTGCAACGAATCGGTCTTGATAGCGATTGTATAATTTTCCTGCGAAAAGACTAGGTTCGAAAGCAAAAGGAAAAACAAGGGAATTTTTTTCATACGGGCTAAAATACGACTAAAAAACACAGCTTGGATGTAAAATCGTTCGCAAAAGGATTTAACATCAGATGCAGATTTTCTGCGACGCCTGTATCGGGAGAATTTGTATTTTACCTTCAGGGAAGGGGCTAATGCGTCCCTAAGAATTTTTGAAATATCGGCGGTGCAGATTAACTGGATGATTTGTTAAAAATTATGTTTCCTTGTAAGATTGTTTGGGATGTTGAGAAGTAGCATAAAAAAACCTTCTAGTCTGCTGCGTCTTATCGGCTTGGGCACGACTCGAGTTAACTGCTCCTCACTCAAAAGTCAATAAAAAAACCCGATCCAACAGAACCGGGTTTAAAGTATTTATTTGCTACGGATTACAATCCAAAAGCTGCTTTCACTTGGTCTACATAATCCAATTTCTCCCAAGTAAATAACTCAACAGAAACCGTTTTTGGCGAGCCGTTTGGCAATTGAAAGGTTTTGCTCACCGTTTGCGGTTTGCGTCCCATGTGTCCGTATGCTGCGGTTTCGCTGTAAATCGGATTGCGCAATTTAAGGCGTTGCTCGATAAAGTACGGACGCATATCAAATACGTTCTCTACCACTTTGCTGATTTCGCCGTCGGTCATGTTCACTTTAGAAGTCCCGTAAGTCACCACGTTGATAGACGTAGGCTTAGCCACACCAATCGCGTAAGAAACCTGTACCAAAACTTCGTCACACAAACCTGCGGCTACCAAGTTTTTAGCAATGTGACGCGTAGCATAAGCGGCAGAACGGTCTACCTTGCTCGGGTCTTTTCCTGAAAAAGCACCACCACCGTGTGCGCCTTTACCGCCGTAGGTATCTACGATGATTTTTCTCCCGGTAAGTCCGGTATCTCCGTGCGGTCCGCCAATTACGAAAACCCCTGTAGGATTGATATGGTAGGTGATGTTTTCATTGAACAAATGCGCGTATTGCGGATATTTCGCCTTAATCCTAGGGATCAGGATAGAAACCAAATCGCTTTTAATTTTGGCCAGCATTTCATTGTTAGCGGCTTCCTTATCTTCTTTGGTGTTCGATTTTGGCTTTACGAAATCGTCATGCTGGGTCGAGATCACAATGGCATCGATGCGTTGCGGTTTGTTGTCATCAGAATATTCCAAAGTCACCTGTGATTTGGCATCGGGGCGCAAATATTTGATTTCGTTGTCTTCTCTTCTCAGGTTAGCCAATTCAATCAACAACGCATGCGACAAGTCGAGCGCCAAAGGCATATAATTTTCGGTTTCATTGGTGGCATACCCAAACATCATTCCCTGGTCGCCGGCGCCCTGGTCTTCAGGATTGGCTCTTTCTACGCCTTGGTTGATGTCGGCAGATTGTTCGTGGATTGCAGATAAAATTCCACAGGAGTCGGCGTCGAACATATACTCGCTCTTGGTGTAACCAATTTTTTTGATCACCTCACGCGCAATTTGTTGCACATCAAGATACGTGTTCGATTTTACTTCGCCTGCCAGAATCACCTGCCCGGTTGTTACCAAGGTTTCGCAGGCTACTTTCGAAGCGGCGTCGAATGCAAGGAAATTGTCGATCAATGCATCCGAAATCTGGTCGGCAACCTTATCCGGATGCCCTTCGCTGACAGATTCTGACGTAAATAAATAAGCCATAAAGAATGTATTTTAAATTAATTATTCCGGGAAAAACACTGAAAACGCACTAAAGAAGAGAGGCTCTGCTTTAGCATTTTTATGAAGCCAGAAACAAGTCGGCTCCAGAGGTTGCAATCAGTCAAATTTTTCCTCTTGTTTTTACGGTCGCAAATGTATGAAACCATATTTGATTATGAAAAAAATTATTGTTGAATAAAAAAGGCCGGTTGAAAAACAATCCATTAGTCGTCAGACGCACAGTATCAAACACGGCACTAAAAGTGCAATAGGCTCCAAAAAACAGGGCAAAGACAAAATTTAACTATCAAAATACAATGATGCGTCCAGGTGCTTGCGTATTGAATCATTTTTTTTCCTAGTTTTGCCCCATTAACAAAAAACATAAATTATGAAAAAACTATTACTCTCTTTGATTGTTCTTTCAGCATTCAATGCTAAAGCACAAATTACCCTTTTCGAGGATTCATTTGAATTCTACGATGATTTCGCCATTGCCAACGTTGGTGACTGGACCTTGACAGACGTTGACGGTAAAGTAACTTACGGTTTCAACGGAATCACCTTCCTTAACTCAGGAGTTGCCAAATCATTCCAGGTATTCAATGCAGCTACGACAACACCGGCCTTGACGCCTTCTGCTACAAGCGACTGGACTGCCAGAACCGGCGAAAGACACATGGTTTGTTTTGCTGCGGCAACTGCTGCGCCATTAAACAACGACTGGTTGATTTCTCCACAAATTAACTTAGGCGCTACAGGAAACACTTTGACCTT
>JAKQJQ010000219.1 GCA_029561105.1 Bacteroidota bacterium | reverse complement strand
TATTCATCCGGTTATTCATAAAATGGCACAAAAAACAAGGGCGCAATTGCAGGCCGAAAACGCAGCTTTATTTGTTGAAAATACAACTGGCGATATTACCCCAACACTGGAAAAGGCATTCAATAAAGACTGGATTGATTCCTGTATGCTTTTGGCAGAAGGTACTTATACGACTATTTCCTTAGTTGATTGGACCGCCTTGGTCGCTGCCAATGGGTTGGTTCCTGGTTGGAGGTATCGAGTAACCTCGGCCTATACGTTTGATGCGTTTGGGGCGAAAGATATTGTCGTTACGGCAGACTCATCAAATACCATCGAGGCGACCGCCTATGTAATCTTCGGCGACTTCTACGTGCCATACACAACCGATTCGGCTTTTAATCAGGGATTCTTTTTGTATGCTTATCCCGTAATGGCATTGACTGGAACTCAGGCGTTGGCGTATTTCTCAGGATCAAACTGGAGGTTCAATGCAGGGTTACAAATGTATCTGACGGATGGATCGTTTATTTTCGAAACAAACATTCAAGGTGTTGATTTTTCTTCTATTATTTACGATAACACAAAAGCCCTTGATGCAAACGGGACCGATTGGGATTTTGGCGATTTCGGAACCTACGATCCCAACACCGACACCTTCACCCCCAATGCATCCGTATGGGCACCAACGCCGACTTCTGACGGAAGTGTTGTTACGTCTCCCGGCACACTTTCAGCCGGTAAGATTTCAAAGAACGGCAATGTAATGTCCTATTCATTCCTGCTTACCGGAGTGACAATGGATTTCACCGGCTCCAACACGGGGTTTGTGACAATTCCAGACACGGACTTCCCATTCCTTCCGACGGGCGAGCATGTGGTTTCCGGTCAGTTATCGGAACCGGGAGTGGTTGGGATAGCAGCCATCTCAGGATCAAACCTTCGAATCAATTTTGTTAACAGGTCTGGGTCGCTAACGCTGACTACGGACGTATCCATTAATGGTCAATGTCTACAATAATCCAACAAACCAAAGCCACTTTGACGGTGTATAATTAAAAATAATGGGTCCATTTTCATTCATCCGGTTTGAGGATTCAGGTGTAAAGCCATTTGCAGCCAGCTCTGCGAGTGGCAACCTTTTGGCTAAAACTCCAAGAATAAAGGAGTGGGAAAAGCAATCCGGCAATCCAATCATTCAGTATCCTTTTGGGCTTACTGACGATGGTTCTGGCGGGGTAATTTCACCCTTTGCCAACGATCTGGAATACGATCAGACCGGGACGTTTAATCTTGCTCCAGAAACCAAACAGGATGCCTTAAACCCGTTGGAAAGGGCTGTGATTGATTTCTACAAAAACATCATTCTGCAATTGTTTGCCGGCCAATCAGTAGCATCAATTCTGGCTTATGCGGCAACCATTGAACCAAACCGATATTCAGTTGATTACACCACTATTTCAGGCCAAAGGATTGATATTTTTTGCATTCCAAACAACCTGAATAATCGGACGTTTTCACTTTGCATTTCGGCCCAAAGTTCCGGATGGTTTGCGCAATGGTTCATTTCTTCCAAAGGCGATACGGGCCTTGCAAGCCTGTATTCTGAATATGGGAATGTTGATCTGCCATTGCCTTTGGATGTGGATGGATTCTCTTTCCAGTCCGTGTTTTACGATCTGGATTTTGCTGTTTTCCCGGATGTAAACCTTGTCAAATCGGATATGCCATTGCATAGTTTTGACACAATCCG
>JAKQJQ010000213.1 GCA_029561105.1 Bacteroidota bacterium | reverse complement strand
TATCTTGCAATCGGTTTACAATTATTGTGTATTTTCTCAAGTTTGTAAAAGGATTACAATTAGGTTTTAGCCGCCGGAACAGTTTCGCGCGGCTTTTTTATTCCTCCTTGTCCTCGTCCTTATCCGGCGCTTTCTGAAATTTAGAAAGCAATCCACCAACTACACCCGTTATATTCGCACCGGACACGATGCGCGTGTTTTCAAGCACAGACATAAGCTCCGTTAAGGCGATAGCGCCGACGGCTAAGAACGTCACATTAGGAACGTATAGAACCATTTCCACGCCGCGACACCCAATGATGGCAGCCATGTACACAACAATCTTGGAAAGCAGACGCGCAAAACCGCGGCTGTTGATTTTCTCTTTCCGTTTCTGTGCGGCAATTACTCCGGTGATAGTGTCCAAAACAACAAGGCCAATTGCAAGCCAGAAGAACGGCGCAATCGGGGTAATAAAACTGATTAATGCTCCAAATGTTGCCCCTAATAGGGCTTCCAGGCTGGTAAAAAACTTGTTCATAGTAGTTCTCATTGTCGGGGGGACAATTGGTGTTTAAAAATCCATTTCAAGCCACATAGTCCAAGGCGCTGACTGATTACCGCCAAACCATGCGCTTATCTTCGCTATCCAGTTGTAAGTAACGTCATTTCGTTGTGTTCCAAGTAGGTTTCCATCCACATACAGGCTGTATTTGTTATTGGTGTATATCAACTCAAAATCGAACAGTTGCCCCCCGCTGACCTGATAAATCGCACTGTCGTGCGGTACGTTCGCGCCGTCTATGTTTTCGTACAAACATAGCTCGAATCGGTTCTTAATCGCATTCAACGGTCGCCATGCAAGGATGAAGCTATTCTTATTCTTTACCACGTCGGCAAATCGGTAGACACCGGCTAGCTTATTCCAATCCGATTGGTCAACTCCAAGGTTATCATACCAGCAACTTGCATGAAGTTTAGCAACTCCATGAAAGGAATGCGCACCACTTGGAAACGGCACGGGCGATGGGGTAAAATCGTGGCTACCTTCCTGAGCTATGTATTTGCGCAAACGGGGTTCCATGTCGTCACGGGAGCAGGATGATAGGTACAGTATCAATCCCATCAACAGCACAGCCCAAAAAAGCGGCTCTTTGAAAATGTCTTTCAGAAATTTATTCATAAAATACCATTTTTAGGGTATTGCTTTAAATATTGGGTTCAAGTACTTTTGTTTTATCATTAACCAATAAAATAAATGGCCATGAAAAATTCAACATTTGAAAAATTAGCTCAAAACCACGGCATTTCTTTTGAAACCGAATATGATTCTAAAGAAGGCAATGGGGTTGAATCTGCCGAAACTGTAATTACATTAATGGGTACAAAAGTTGTGCGTTACACTAACGATGAATATTCTTGCGTACAGGTTTTTGGGCGCGAATTTGCAAAAAACAAAGTAAAAGCCAAACCAAGCATAAGAACAACAAAACGCTAACTTAGCCCCGAAAGGGGCTTTTTTATTTCCCTTTCTTTTTGGCCTTTTCTTTGGGTCGTTCCAGAATGTATTTTGCGTCCTTCGCCACCCATCGCCCAGCCTTGATGCGGCTAAACACAGTCGACTATTGTTTTTTCACTCCCAAAAGCCAATCCGTAAATATTACCAACCGAAAGCAAATACGATTCGTTCAATCCAATCCCATTATCCGCCGCATCTTCGTCAGAGTCGTAAACGGTAATGGTTTCAATTGTCGTTGTTGACGATGCCTCACTCAAAGCCCAGCAACCAGTTAGCACCGAAATATCAGTCATCCCGTCGTTGACAGCAACTTCATATGTTCCAGCCCGTACCGTGTACGCAGCAGCCCGCGCCGCTTCAACAAATACCTGAATATTTCCAATATCATCACCTAAAGCAATATCTGTACTACTAAACGTGTCAACCGAAAAACCCGTGTCCCGCTGATACAATCGAAGCTCACCAGTATAGCCCGTTGTTAGATCAACCGGAACGCCTGCAATTTCATATGTGAACGAAAAAACAGAGTCAATCAAAGTCGAGGCAGTTATTTTGTCCATGGTTGTACTTGTCATGCTGAGATTTTAATAGTCCTTCGCGTTGTAGTTTACCGTTACAGCGGTTGAGGCCAAAGCCAAGCCCGTGGTTGATCCATAGAAACGAACCGTTGCGGTGGTTGTGGTTTTCGCTGTTATGCTGTACTCCATGCTCGTGGTGCCTTCTGGTGTTATAACTATGCTGTACGTCGCATTCGGTAAAGCTGAACTAAAAGTGATCACCAGGTCACCTGAACCGTCCGTTGTTCCAGAAACAAGTCCAACCCGTGTGTTTTTAAGGGCTTGCAATGCGACATAATCCGAAGCGGTTAGTAATCCGGCAATCAAATCCGTTGCTGCTGGAATTGTTGCCGACGTGCCGCCTGTATTAGAAATTGTTCCTGTTGAGGCGTCGTCGATGTACCCTAAGTTAGATGCCACACCTACCGCAGCCCAGCCTGTGTTCCCGGTTCCTGATTGCTTGACGTAGAATGTTGTTCCCGCGCTACCAGCGCTATTTTGATAGATTGAACCCACGGGAGCAGTGACCGCCGCTTCTGGTGTTCCTGATCCTTTATATCCCCGTATGAATTTTTCTCTTCTTGTAGCGTCGGAACCGAAGAAATCAGACCCGTCGTATTCTAC
>JAKQJQ010000212.1 GCA_029561105.1 Bacteroidota bacterium | reverse complement strand
GGTATTTCCCGAGATTCCAGGACGTTTTGGCCAACAACCTTACCCCAACCTGGGAAGTTGTGCCCAACGTGGCCCGAATCATGACATTTTCGCTCGTGGTTCGCGATAACCAAGTTGGAAATGGCGGACAAACCGAAAGGGCAACAATGAACCTGACTTTAGCCAATACAGGTCCGTTTAAAGTGACTTCACAAAGCGCGCTCGAAGCATGGCCGCAAGGTTCATCACAAACCGTAACCTGGGATGTGGCAGGAACAACAGCAAATGGCATCAACACCGCAAACGTCAATATTCGTATGTCTATCGACGGTGGCGCGACTTTCCCGATCATGCTGGCCGCTAATACACCAAACGACGGGTCTGAAGTGATTACCGCGCCCAATTTTACCTCACAAACCTGTAGAATTTTGATTGAGGCGGTAGATAACGTATTCTATGCGGTAAACAGCGCCACATTTTACGTTGGATATCAGTTGGTGACCACTTGCCGTGCGTACGTCTTCAATACACCTTTCGCGGTTCCAAACGGCTCTAATTCCTATACGGTTAAAAATATCAATGTACCGGATCCCGGCGTAATCAGCGATGTAAATATCACCATCAACGCCACGCATCCCAACTTGCAAAACCTGACCATGGCGGTAATCAGGCCCAACGGAGGAACCTTAAGTACCTTGTTTACGCAACAATGTTCTGGCAATTCAAATATGAACGTAACCTTTGATGCCCAAGGAAGTGCTTTCACGTGCGCTAGCCCAACTGTGGGGACTTATGTTCCGCCATCAGGGTATAACCTGAATCTTATGAATGGTTTTAACCCTACCGGAAACTGGCAATTTGGATTTAAGGACAATGTGGCGGGTGCCGATGCCGGAACCATCAATTCGATTACATTAGAAATTTGCTCGCAGTCACTTGCGGTATCCGATTACGAATTCGAGAATTTCGCCATATATCCCAATCCAAATAAAGGTAACTTTACCGTGCAGTTTGAATCCCGATCAGGCAATAAAATCAATATTGCTGTTCATGATATGAGCGGTAGAAAAATCTTCGACAAGCACTACAATAATAACGGATTGTTTGCTCAGGACTTGCAACTCGACAATGCGCAAGCGGGAGTCTATCTGGTATCAATCACCGATGGCAGTAAAAAAACCGTAAAACGCATCGTCGTTCAATAAACGACAGTGATAATGAAAAGAAAAGAGCCCGTTACTAAACGGGCTCTTTTTATTTGAGTTGAAACGCAAACGATTTGGTCACCTGCGGCACTTCGGAGATTTCAAATTCGAGCAAACCTGCCCTTTCGGTTTTGGTGCCGTTGATATGGAGCGCACCTTGCCCTACTTTATAATAACCCGTCTGCCCTTTGCAGAAACAGAATCTGCCGTAAAGCATTTTAATGTTTTGAAGTGATGTATCGGTTAGGACGATCGCATCTGGGTTTTGCTCTATTTCAAAAATCACTTCTTCGCGATAACCGCCGTCCTGGATGTCGCCTTTTACGATGCGTGAGAACTCGTATTTGATGACATTGGTTGCTGCGCTTTCGGATAGCTCGTAATAATCGCGCCCGAAATCGTCTTTTTTTAAGGTTATGCCTTTGTTTTTAATTAATTCAATCGTGCATTTGGCATTCTTCGGGCATTCGCTTGTAAGCGATACAGAATCGACTACGCCCTGTTTTTGCGCGCTGCAGGCAAAGAGCAGTAAGCTGAAAATCGCGACAGTCTTTCTCATGTTATTTTCCATTAAAAGATGTCATCGTGTTTTCGAGTCCGGCCGTTGCGAAGGAACGAATCGCTTCGATTGATTTTTCAAGCCGTTCGGGCATGAGCTTTTTCTCGTTGTCATCCCAATCGCCGAGTACGTAATTCACCTGCTGTCCTTTCTTGAATTCATCGCTGATCCCAAACCTAAAACGTGTGTAATTTTGTGTATTGAGCACAAGGTTGATGTTTTTTAGTCCGTTATGTCCGCCGTCACTGCCTTTGGGTTTGATGCGGATGGTCCCGAATGGGAGGTTCAGGTCATCGGTAATCACCATAAGGTTTTCTTGTGGAATGTTCTCTTTATCGAGCCAGTATTGCACGGCCTTTCCACTGAGGTTCATATACGTGTTGGGTTTGAGCAAAAAGAACGTCCTCCCCTTGAATTTGTACTGCGCAAGCGCACCGAGCCTGACGGTGTCAAAAGACAACGACTCTTTGTCGGCTAGAAAATCGAGTACCTGAAACCCGATGTTGTGTCGCGTATTGACGTATTCGGCACCGATGTTTCCGAGTCCTACGATTAAAAATTTATTACTCACGCTTTTCATATTGTTTTTTTTGGTGTTCGTGAACCTGCGGTTTCATTGGGTCTAGTTGTTCTTTGGGTTGGGAGGTGAATAATTTGGAAAAAAGGTTCATAGTACAAATGTAATTTATTGTCTGTAATTGTCATTCCGACGCAGGAGGAATCTTATGGAGATTACTGTGAACTCCATAAGATTCCTCCTGCGTCGGAATGACAAACGGTGTTGATTCGCGTTAGGGATAGTAGCGGAAAGCCCACAGCGAGGCACGAGCGAGGACTTGCAGCGGATAGCCCGGCGCGAGGTACGAGCGCAACGCTCAACGCAAAAAAAAAAGCACCGGCGAACCGATGCTTTTAAATATGGTAGAAAAATTATTACTTTTTCTTTCCTTTTGCAGGAGCTCCTTTTGCTGCTTTCGCCGCTTCCTGAGCTGCCTTCATTGCCGCACGCGAGATTCTCACCTGAGCAACCACAGTGTTGTCTGGGTGCATCAATTTGAATTTCTCGGCAGGCAAAGCCGTTACATACAATTTGTTACCCATTTCAAGTGGCGAGATGTCTGCCACTACGTAATCAGGCAAATCTTTTGGCAACGCTTTCACTTTGAGTTTGCGTTGGTTGAGACGTAAAACACCTCCCAAAAGCACACCTGGAGAAACTCCGGTTACTTTCACAGGCACTTCCATCATGATTTCTTTTTTGTCATCCAATTGGAAGAAATCCATGTGCAAGATTTTGTCAGATACAGGGTGCACCTGAATGTCCTGCAAAATGGCGTTGTACGATTTACCACCAGCCTCGATCACAACAGTGTGCGCGTTTGGGGTGTAAACCAAGTTTTTAAATGCTTTCTCTTCTGCCGAGAAATGCACTGGTTTGTCTCCTCCGTATAACACGCAAGGAACCATTCCAGCATCACGTAAAGCTTTCGTCGCCGACTTGCCCACGCTTTCTCTTTCTGATCCTTTAATCGTAATCGATTTCATTGTAAATAATATATAGTTAATAAAAAATTCAATTGATAATTAACAATTGATAATTGATAATTATTTTGGGCGTTGCCTTTCACACCGGCCTGCGCACCTGCTGGCTCCTCGCTAAAACAGTCTACCAGACTGTTTCTTTACGCTCGGCCCTGGCCGCGCTTTCCGCTTTATCTTTTGTTCCTTTCGTCACAAAAGGATACCGCTTCCAATCGCTAACGCGGCATTCGTTTTCAATTGCAACATTCGTTACACTCGTCGGCCAACACGCCGCCTGACTCCTTCGCTAAAACAGTCCACAGGACTCTTTTTTAACGCTCGGCCCTCTAACGCGGGCACTCGTATGCTCAACGTCTCTTCGGTCTTTCGACTTTCGACTTTCCTCTTTTGACTGGCGTAGCCTACATCAAAAACTTCCCGCTGATCGAGTTGTTGTGCTGCACCATCTTCATCACATCGGCAAAAAGCGGTGCACAGCTTACCACCCTTATTTTTTTGGATTCCCTCTTTAACGGAATCGAATCGGTCACAATCAATTCCAGCAATTTGGAATTCTCTATCTTATCATAAGCCTCTCCCGAGAGGATAGCGTGGGTACAAATGGCACGTACGCTTAAAGCTCCTTTTTCAATCATCAAATCCGCGGCCTTGGCGAGCGTTCCTCCGGTGTCGATCATGTCGTCAACCAAAATCACATTGCGGCCTTTGACTTCCCCGATGAGTTCCATCGTATCAATCACATTCGCGGCGCGGCGTTGCTTGTAACAAATCACCACATCCGACTCGAGATACTTAGAATACGCGTAAGCCCTTTTAGAACCGCCCATATCCGGTGACGCAATCGTCAGGTTGTCGAGGTTCAAACTTCTCACATACGGCAAAAATATCGTCGATGCAAAAAGATGGTCTACCGGTTTTTCGAAAAACCCCTGAATCTGGTCGGCATGCAAGTCCATGGTCATGATCCTTGTCGCGCCGGCAGCATCAAGCAGATTCGCCACCAACTTTGCTCCGATTGGAACACGCGGCTTGTCTTTACGGTCCTGTCTGGCCCAACCAAAGTACGGAATCACCGCCGTTACGTGTCTGGCTGAGGCGCGTTTTGCTGCATCGATCATGAGCAAAAGTTCCATCAGGTTGTCGGCGCTCGGGAATGTCGAGCAGACAATAAAGACGCGCAATCCCCTTATCGATTCTTCATAAGAAGGCTGGAATTCACCATCACTATATTTTGAGAACGTTACTTTACCCAGCGGAACACCGTATTTCTCGGCGATCATTTCTGCCAGGTGTACACTTTGCGAACACGCAAATATCTTTGCTTCCGGTTCTTGGTGCGGCATTTTAATTTAGTTGTTTGGTCCTCGGCATTTGATAAAATTTAGGCCTTGACATGAGTCTTGGCTTCGCGCTTATAAAGGCCTCGGATGTAGTTAGTTAGTTGTGTGTTGCGTTACCGCGGTGCAAATTTAGGAATAAAAACCAAGTATGAAAGGATATTTTTGAGTTATTTCTTTAGATATGTAATATTATTTTTTACATTTGCACCGTGTTTTACAGCAAGCAATTGCTTAAAGCGATAAAATCAACTGTCGTTGGTTTTTGTCTGTCAAGCCCGGATGGCGGAATTGGTAGACGCGCTGGTCTCAAACACCTGTGGGAAACCGTGCCGGTTCGACTCCGGCTCCGGGTACAAAATGCTCCTCGTTTGAGGAGCATTTTTCATTTAGGAGCGAGTCAAACATTTTTTGTTTTGACGGCTCCGGGTACAAAATGCTCCTCGTTTGAGGAGCATTTTT
>JAKQJQ010000197.1 GCA_029561105.1 Bacteroidota bacterium | reverse complement strand
GCGATAACGGCTTCCTGCGTAAAAGTGGTAAAGTTTTTCGGGTTGCGGATCTTGGAAATCTGCGCGATATTTTCGGCGCTGGCAATCAAGTAACCTGCCCTGAAATTAGCGAGTGCGAAGGCTTTAGAGAATGTGCGCGTGACGAATAAATTGGGATGCACGAGCACATAATTACTCATGGTTTCTCCGTAAAATTCAAAATAAGCTTCGTCAATCAGGAAAATCGTATCGGGAAAAGCGGCAACCATCTCGAGCAGGTAATCTTTCTCCAATACATTGCCCGTTGGATTGTTTGGATTGCACAGGTAAACCAGCGAAGGCGTAATTTCCCGAACCTTGTCTTTAAAGGCGGCTTTGTCGAGTTCAAAACTATCCGAATAATCGTGGTAATAAATCTGCGCACCTTGTGATTCACAGGTCAGGCGAAAGTTATCGTAAGTCGGGCCCAGGATTAAGATTGGGTCGCCCACACCCACAAACATCCTCACCAGATACTCATGCAGCGAATCTGAACTCGCAAAATACTGGATGTTTTCCTTTGGAAGCGACGTATAAGCCGATAACAAGCCCAGCAATTCGGCGTTGTGCGTACTCGGATACAAATAGTACACTTCCTGTTCATTGACGAGTTTCTGCAAACGTTCGTTGACTTTGGGCGATGGCGGAACCGTGGCTTCGTTCCAATCGAGCTTGAGCATTTTCTTGCGCTCGTCTGAGGGAACTTCCCAGATTTTATGCGAGGCGACCTTGTAAGGGGCAAGATTCCTGAGGTATTTGTTAATGAATCTCATCGTTTGTTGTTTATGGTTTGTGCCAGCGAAACGGTGTCTGTAAAGACCACGTCTGGCCAGCGTTTGGTAATTTCTGATAACAGTTGATGCAACAACTTCAGGTTGCGATCGCGATTTTCTGTGTGCAAAGAACCGCAAAAATTGATTCTGTGCGAGGTAATCACCGCGGGTTTTTTCCAAAAAAATGCGGCACCGATTTGATCGAGCGTGTCTTTCACCACTTTAGGCTTTTGCGCCTCGGGCAACAAACTCGGCTCAAACTGTACATTGCGCACGGTTTGCAATAGCCCGTTTGTGATTTGACCATTCTGGCGGCGTGTCATGCGTCGGGTGGTCTCGCCTGCCGGCTTGGGCAGCAATTGGTATTTCATGCCTTGCATAACCGTTACGCCGTTGGCCGTTAAGCTGGCATCGAGCTGCGCCGGCCAAGTGTAATTGTTGGGAATGAACGATTTGGATTGGTAACCAAACAATCGCTCAAAAATGGCGAGTCCGTCTGTCAATGACTCTTTCATGAAATCGAGTTCGGATGGATGGTCATAGTCAAAGCTCGCCTGGACACTTTTGGGATATTTTTGGTAAACGTCGGTACTGATGCCGCTGCAACCTTGCGCAAAGGCTTGGGTAAAAACCGGGTCTTCTTTCCTGAGTTTATCGAGCCAAAATGCTACGTTGATGTGTTCGCGCCCGTGAAATTGCGGCAGGAACAATTTCTTTTCGATGCCTTGTCTCCACAAGTCCATCGGGTTGTCATGGGCAAAATTCCGTTTGAAAGTGGCATCGATGGTTTCGTAAAAAAAGTGGTTGAAACCCGAAGCCTTGATTTTTTCGAAATCGGGATTGGCCACGACGACGTTGGCGGTGATTATCGGATGGTTGCCTTGGCCATCCTGGTGTTGTTGCAAAACGTCGAACAACAGCCTGATATCCTCAGCCGAGCACAAATTGTCGTAACGGCAATATGGGCTTTTGTTCACCGGAATGCCTTGCCCGAGCAGCGATTCATACGCGGCAACAGACGGCATGCGCACGCTTCCCCAATCGTCGGATTCTATAACGACAATCTTTTGGTCGGTTTTCCAACCCGAAAGATTGACGAGTTGGTTGGAGATAAACTTTCGGATGGACTGCATCATAGGTTGTCTTTTTATTTTAACAGGCTGATCAACGGGATCGGCATATCAATAAATGCAGCAATCAAAGGATTGGCAAGAATGGTTACAAAAGTGAGCGTCTCGAACGATTCCCTGACCGATACGATGATAAAAAACAGCAATAGCGGCGTGCTAAATTTGAGGTAACGGGCAAATACGCGGCTGTCGTAAATCATGTAGAACAAAAAGATCAAAGCCAGTGCAAAAAGCCTCGCAATGGTGAGATACCTTCCGCCCGACGGGATCATGGCCATGACGTTTCCTATGGTTAAGAACAACATCGTGAATCCGAAGAAATTAGAAAATGCCTTGTTCTTCCTGATGAATTCCTGGCTTGTAAAATAGATGACGCTGATCATGATGAAAACCACCCAACCCACGGCCTTGAGGTAATACGTGACATACCAGTTGGCAACCGGCCCTTCGGCTAAGGCTTCGATGTATTTGTCGCTGGTGTACGAGTTGATCCTGGGTACGAGGAATTCGGGTGCTACAGCAGTCAACCGCTCACCTACCGATGCAATGTTGAGTTCCGAAAGGAAAAAACTGGCGATGAAGACGAAATACAAAATCCGCCACGGAATCTTAACCACCGTATAAAACAACAACAATCCCAGCGGCAGCATGAAAGAATAATGCACCAGCGGTGTGAGTGCTGCAATGACCAATCCTTTCTTTTGTTTGCTGATGATAAACAGGTAGCTTCCGTAAAAGAACATATGCGCAGCGGTCCACATCCTTACGCCGTTCAATTCCCAGAACCCGATCATGAACGCAAAGGAAACCAACAGCAACCACATGGTCTTGTCGGTCCTTTTATTCTTTGCCCAATCGAGCAACAACCAGAGGTTTCGGGAATAGAAGTAGCCGTAAGTGATTCCAAAAACGGCAAAAAGTACATTCCCGCTATTGGTAAAAAACGAGAGCAGGTAGGTGACTAGCGGCTGGTAAAGGTCTACGGCGATGCCTTCTTCAGAATAAAAGTTGGCCACGAAAATGTCCCAGCTGAGCGGCGCTTCGTACAAGACCTGCAAGCGCGATACATAGCGACTCGAGTCCATTGCTTCGGGACGGAACATGGTAAATCCGTAGAAAATGA
>JAKQJQ010000176.1 GCA_029561105.1 Bacteroidota bacterium | reverse complement strand
TCTTCAAGTTTGTTTTCATCCAGAATCGCCCAGTCGCCGTGGATTTCCTCTTTACCAAAAGAGTAGGTAAGCCCAAGAGACATAATAATCATCTGACCAGACAAGTTGTTGGCATCGTCAGAATTGTGTCCGTCCCAGGCGTAGTGCTGTCTGAAATTGGCAATCGTACTAAAATCACCAATGATTGAGAATTTCTTGGCAACCCTGAACTCGGGCGAAATACCAAAGATTACACCGCCGTTCAACTCTCCCTTGTTGTAATTGGCATTAGATGATTTGAGCGGAAGGCTCATGTCTGGTACGGTATCAAACTTTGGAGTCGCTTGTGCAACAACCACACCCGCATGAATCAAAAAGCCCAATCTGCCTAGTGGTTCCTGTATATTGAAAAGCCTTGAGGCATTTACAACGCCTTGAACACCTAGACGGTATTGCTCCATCTTAAAGGTTTTGCTCAGGGTTTTTTTGTTGTTTTGAAATAAGTCATAGCTTACATCAGCTTTAAGCCCGAATTTGGCGCTGAACATGTATCGTGTACCTATGCTAAAGTTGTTAAGCCTGAAGCTCCCCAAATAAGTATCGGCCCTGCTGGAATAGTAACCATCAGAAAAAGGCTTGGTTCCTTTGGCATTTCCGGTAGTCAACTCAATTGTCCACTTGTTGTAGGATAAGGCATTGCTTACCACATCTTCGGCTTCTTTTGAATCTTCTTTTTGTGCGATACTGGCAAAAGGTAATAGGGCAAAGGAAAATAGCAGTAAACTTCGTTTCATAATTGTTGTAGGGTTTTTGACTTCATTGAGTCGAAAATTAACATTTAATTTGCAAATATAGGAGTTTACTTTTAAAATTCTAATTTTTTGCCCATTTACTTCTCCCTAAAATAATGATTTGCAGCTCTTGTTGCCAATCTCAAAATTTAACGGTCGATTGGCAAACAAAAACGTCGAAAATTAACGATTCTGCACTAGTTTTCACAAACGGATTTTCCTTCGGATGGCAGCTCGAATATTTCAAGATCGAAATAGATAATGGCCGCGAAAATATGGTCAAATATGTCTGACATAATGTACTCATAATTTTCAAAACGCTTGTCTTTGGTAAAGGTGTAGATTTCTAAAGGAATACCTTGAGCTGTGGGTTGTAACTGCCTGCAAAGCAAAATCATATCCTTATTTAAACTCGGATAATTTTCCAGGTACTGGGTTAGGTATTTCCTAAACAATCCAAAGTTGGTAATGTTGCGCCCGTTGATGGGAATCGACTTGTCTATTTGGTGGTGTTCGTTGAACTTGTTGATTTCTAACTGACGGTGTTCAATATAAGCGGCGATCAACTGGATTTTTTTGAGTTTTTCGAGTTCTTGCTCCTCTAAAAACCTGATGCTTTTGGCTTTGATCAGGATGTGGCGTTTGATGCGTCGCCCGTCAGAATTGAGCATGCCACGCCAATTGCGAAAAGAATCCGAGATCATGCTGTAGGTAGGAATCGTAGTGGTCGTATTGTCGAAATTTCGCACTTTTACCGTGGCCAGGTTTATTTCGATTACATCGCCATCGGCACCGTACTTATCAAAAGTAATCCAGTCGCCGATGCGTACCATATCGTTGAGTGAAACCTGAACACTCGCCACAAACCCGAGGATCGTATCCCTGAAAATAAGGATGATAATGGCCGATACCGCTCCAAAAGTCCCAAGTAAAGTGTTGGTTTTAATGTTGAACAACTCAGAAATTATCACCGTGATGCCAATCATCCAAAGCACAATCATAATGATCTGGATGTAGCTGTCGATGGGTTTGTCACTATAGGTCGGAATTTGTTTGAGATGATCGCGCAACGCATTGAAGATGGTGCGCACAATCCATAAAATCAACAGGATGATGTATACACCCACGAGTTTCCCAAAAACCGATTCCCAATACACAAAATCTTCGAGGATTACCGGCACTGATTTGTAAATGAACAACAACGGAATCAAGTGTGCGATGTATTTCGCGGTTTTGTTTGAAATCAGCAAATCGTCAAATTTGGTTTTGGTGCGTTTGGCAATCACCGCCATTAGGGTGACCAATACAAACCTGAAGACCAGGTAAATGCAATACGCAAAAAGCGACAATATTACAATATTGACCACGACGCTCGCGTATGAGGCAACCGTATCACCAATATGCCATTTACGAAAAATGGGATAACTCCAGCCAAATATTTTTTCCAGGATTTTATGCACTTCTCAAATATTTTTTCTCGACGTAAAACGTGCCAAAAGGGATGATAGAAGCCAGACAAATGAGCCCAAATTTTTTCCAGTCCCAGTTTTCCTCGAACTTGAGCATCACTGCCAATAGGATGTACGCCACAAAGAACAAACCATGCGCCATGCCAACAGGAAACAGCAAAGTATGATACAACTCAGCGTTATTGGGTTTTACCAAAAGCATATTGGAGAACAAAGTGATATAAGAAACACCTTCGAGCCATGCGACAATTTTAAAAAACTTAAGCATACTAGCCATTTTTTTGATTCGTGAGGCACAAAATTAGGCAATCCGTATTGACAATTGAAACATAAACTCGTTTACTTTTGCTTTAGTTTTTAAAGTTATGAGCAAACGCGATTTAAAAAAATACCTTGAAGGTTTAGACAAGCCCCAACTGGAGGAACAGTTGCTGGACTTATACGATAAGTTCAGGGATGTAAAAACTTACTATGACTTTGTGTTCAATCCCAAGGAGGAAAAGCTGGTAGGTGAGGCCAAGGCGAAAATTGCCAATGAATACTTTCCTGTAAAAACCAAACGCGCCAAATTGCGACGTTCTACTGCGCAAAAGTACATCAAGCATTTTCTTGTATTGGGCGTAGATCCTTTTGCAGTGGCCGATGTAATGCTTTACGCGATAGAGGTTGCCCAGAAATACTCGGCGCGCCGTGAAATGCGATATGCATCTTTTTACAAGAGCATGCTCAATTCTTTCGAACAAGCCGTGAATTATGTAATGGCAAATGGTATCATACAAGAGTTTGAGCCGCGCCTTAACGATATCGTCAAAGAAGCCGACAAACAAAAATGGGAGAACAAATACGAGTTTGGTCGCGTCATAGATATGCTGTAAGCATCCACAGGAATTTTTTAAAAACTTAAAGTGAAAGAAACGGAACATTTGTCTCAAACCCACTTTAGCTGAATACTGTTTCTACTACAATAAAAGTTGTAAAATTTATTCGCAATTTGAACCAACACAAACGATCTTGGCATACCATTTTTGAGATTTAACTTTTTAAAATATTGAATAACTCTTTTTTAGGCGTAGTTTTGCAAAATTCAAAAAACGATATGTCCGAAAAAGATTTAGCCATAGAAACCGAAGAAAAGAAGGAGCTCTACAGCTATCAGAAAGGAGATATCGACGCCATTTTTGACCGTCTCGACAACGCGCCTTCCAATCATCACCTGTTGTACCAATTGCCTACCGGCGGAGGAAAGACGGTGATATTTTCTGAAATCGTAAGACGTTATCTGTCTAAGCACGACAAGAAAGTAGTGGTACTCACGCACCGAATTGAGTTGTGCAAACAAACCTCAAAAATGCTTACCGGATTTGAGGTCAACAACAAAATCATCAATAGCAAAGTCAAGGAACTGCCCGACCAGAACGATTATTCGTGTTTCGTGGCAATGGTCGAAACCTTAAAAAACCGCATCAACGATGAAAAATTGCATCTCGATAACATCGGCTTGGTCATTATCGATGAAGCGCATTACAACTCGTTCCGTAAGCTCCTGAATTCATTCAAGAACGCATTCATATTAGGGGTCACAGCAACTCCTTTGAGCTCGAATATCAAAATGCCGATGCATGAGAATTACGATGAGCTCATCGTGGGTGATCCCATCTCCTCATTGATAGAGAATGGCTACCTCGCCAAAGCGGTAACTTACAGCTATGATGTTGGGCTTACTTCGCTTAAAGTAGGCATCAATGGCGATTACACGGTGAAATCTTCGGACGATTTGTACTCAAACATGATGATGCAGGAAAAACTGCTGCATGCCTATACCGAGAAATCGCTAGGGAAGAAGACGCTCATTTTCAATAACGGCATCAACACTTCATTGTACGTTTACGAAACCTTTCGCGAGGCAGGTTATGCCATTCGCCACCTGGACAACACCAGCAGTGCCGAAGACCGCCGCGACATCCTGGCGTGGTTCAAGAAAACGCCCGATGCGATCCTGACTTCGGTTGGGATTTTAACCACTGGTTTTGATGAACCTACCGTAGAAACCATTATCCTCAATCGGGCCACCAAGTCACTCACGCTATATTTCCAAATGATTGGACGCGGCTCGCGCCGACTTCCCAATAAGGATAGCTTTATAGTGATCGACCTTGGGAACAATGCCGCGCGTTTTGGGTTGTGGAACGAGCCAGTAGATTGGCAGCACATCTTTAAAGCGCCCGAATTTTACCTTGAAAACTTGCGTGACGATGCCGAAATAGAACTGTATTTCAAATACCAAATGCCCGCGGAACTGCGCGAGAAGTTTGCCAAGACCGCTGATGTTTCATTTGATGTAGATGAAGAACACAAACGCGCCGTCAAGCAAAATCTCAGGTCTAAGGTGGTGATTGAAAAATCCCTTGAGCAACATGCCAATATGTGCATTGACAATACTTCAGAATTATTCGATGCCAAACTATTGGCTCGCGAACTAGTACCTGACATTGAATGTCGGATGAAACGTTATGCGAATTGCCTGAGCCATTGCAGTAAAAATTATCGCGAATGGCTTATCGAAGACTACAAACTCAAGCTCAATTTGCTCATCGGGAAAAAATTCCGTGAAAAGCACTTTTAATGACTCAATCGTTTTCGTCCAACTCGATGAAATACATCATTTTATCGACGTACTTTACTTATTTTTTTTAACATTTTTTTTATTGGGTGTTTTATCGATAAGATTTGTGCACTTCATCGACTATATGAGTGTTTACAACTGATTTCACGCGTATTTTTTTTTTATTAGGAATTGGGAAAATATCTTTGCCGTAGAAACATATGTTAAAAAGGTCTGAATCTTTAACAATTCAATTTTTACAGATGTTTTTTAATGTGAGTAAACACAGTACAACGATGAAGAACAAATACGATGTGATGTTAATTTTAGAAGGGACTTATCCTTTTAATGGCGGCGGAGTTTCTACCTGGGCGCACATGTTATGCAACAAAGTGCGTAATGTGGATTATACATTGTACTCTATCAATGCCGATTTCGAGACCAAACCCAAGTATGAGATGAGCGAAAGCGTGAAGAATATCATACAGGTTCCGATGTGGTCGCCACTAGAACCACAGGAATTGTTGAACTACGGCAAGAAATACTACAAGACTGTCAACCGCAAAGAACAAGAGGATGAAAGCACCATTGAAACGGTTTTTATTCCAATCTTTGAAAGGCTGCTCGCCCACATATACGATGTAAACGCCGATGTAGAAGAAATCGATGAGACGATTTTTGACATGTGGCAGTTCTTCCAAAAACACGACTACAAGAAAACAATGAAAAGTGTGGTAGTCTGGAAATCATTCTGTAAAACACTTTCGGCTGTTATTGCTAAAGACGGTCACTACGAAGCGACCTTATACGACTTCACCGTGGGTATGCGTTGGATATACAGATTCCTGATGCCGATTTCTATTGATGTCCCTAAGGTAGACATCTCGCATTTGACTTTATCGGGCTTCCCGGTTATCCCGGCCTTGGTTCTTAAATACAAATACGGAACGCCGATCATGGCTACCGAGCATGGTGTTTTCATCCGTGAGCGTTTGATTGCCATCAATTCTTCGGAGTATTCCTTTTTCCTGAAAAATTTACTCATTAAGTTCTCTGAGTGTATTACGCGATTGGTTTACTACAAGGCCGACATTATCCTTTCTGTAAACAAATTCAATATGTCGTGGGAGAAAATGTATGGGGCACATCCAAACAAAATCGATGTCATCTACAATGGAATTGACCACGAACTTTTTATCCCGACACCAAAACCTGCACACTTAGAAGGTGTTCCTACTGTGGTTGCTGCGGCGCGTATCTTTGAACTCAAAGATGTAATCACTATGATTAAATCATGTGGTGTCGCTAAAGAAACCATTCCAAATGTGCGTTACCTGGTATATGGCGACAATAACGCGGTACCAGAATATACCAAAGAATGTAATGATTTGATCAAGAAACTTGGCTTAGAAAACAACTTTTTCCTTGCCGGATACCATGACAAACCACACCAATTGTTCTGTGAGGGCGACATTTCAATCCTAACGTCTATCTCAGAAGGTTTCCCGTACACGGTGTTGGAGTCTATGAGTTGCGGAATACCTGTAGTAGCTACCGACGTAGGCGGAGTAACCGAAGCCTTAGATGAGACCTGCGGATTCATCTGCAAACCCAAAGACCACGTGGCCATCGGGAACAGCGTTGTAACGCTGCTGCAAGACGAAGCCTTAAGGAAAAAAATGGGAGTAGCGGCACGTAAGAAAGTCATCGATAATTTCACGATCGATAAATTCATCAAGGAATACGAAGTGGCTTACGAATACCTACTCAACAGAAAAGCACAAGAACCTATTTACCTCAATACTCATCTACAAGAAGCTATGGAAGCATCGTAAGTATCCAAATACTTTCAACCCAACCAAAAATAGAATCCCCAATCTACTATGGAAAATCATTACACTAACATCAAATCCTTAATAGAAAATACTAAGGATAAAATCGGCAAGCCCGTAAGTAGCCAGGTTGTCGCTGCGACAATCGAGTCGCTGGGCATCCGCGAAAAGGATACGATGGCCGACTACGGATTCACATCGATCCAGGACCTGGCCGATCTTGTATACTACGAGCTCACAACAGATCGTTATTACGCCGGAGCCAAAAATGCCAAGGAAATCGAGGCCGAAACCTTGCAGCCCAAAACCATTCAATTATCCGATTACTTTCGCGTAAAATCAAAAATCTTCGCCCAATACTATTCACTCGGTATCTTTCACCTGTTGCCGGTATTGATGCAGATTATCGCGATCATTGTTTTTGGTTATTCACTCTGGACATTTGTTGGCTTTAACGAAATTCAGTCTACCGCCGTGGTGTTGGGCGTAATTATAGGGATGGTGGCCACAGGTGGATTTGTCCAGGTAATCGGTCGCCAGGCATCTTTTTACTGGAATTACGAAGATTACCAGATGACCAAAAAGACAATCGACTATCTACATAAAGTAGGTATGATTTCAATCTTTGCCGTTTTGGCTGCAATTTTCCTGGTAAACTTCTTTATCCACATATATCCCTACGAAGTACTGTTTGTTGTATTTGCCTACGCTTTCTTGATTGGCATGCTGCTATTGTTCATCGCGCCTTTGCATACCATGAAACAGCGCTGGGTGATTACGCTGGCTATCTTCGTTGGAACCGCCGTTGCGATTTACCTCAAAGAAACCACCAATTTATTGGTTTATACGACACACTGGATTGGCATTGGTATCGCCGTGATTATCTCTAAGGTTTTTATTGAATTGTATTTTCGCGATAAGACCAAAGGCAGGAAAGCCATCTCTGGTACCAAAATTAAGGTACCGGTGATGTTGTACCACAACTACCAGTATTTTTTCTACGGAATCTTCATTTACGTATTTATCTTTGTCGATCGTATACTCGCATGGTCGTCGGGCATCAATGGTAACCTTCCGTTTTTGGTTTATTTTGAAAAAAATTATGAATTGGGGATGGATTTAGCTATTTTGGTCTTTTTATTACTCGCTGGGGTTCTGGAATATAGCATCGCATCGTTTACAAGATTTATTGATATCGGACAAAAAATTACCGACCATAAAACACCCGAGGTATTCAACAATCAATTAAAGAAAATGTACTGGCAGCAAGTGCTATTACTATTCGGGATGAGTGCGTTGGCATTTGTATTTATCTATTACATCATCAACGCACCATGGGGTTTCCAGGGTCAGTTTAATGAAGTCCTTTTGCAGTTGAGCATCAAGGTTTGCATATTGGGTGGTATTGGTTATGTATTGTTGGCCTGGGGCATGTTGAACTCTCTATATCTGTTCACGCTCGGTCAAGCAATGAAACCGCTCAAAGCGATTATTTATGCTTGTCTGCTCAATATATTTTTAGGTTTTGTATTAAGTCGATTTTTTGCTTACGAGTACAGCGTTGTAGGGATGCTTCTAGGAGCAGCGCTTTTCGTAGTGCTTACTTTGAAAGCAAATATCAAATTTTTTAAAAACCTGGATTATTACTATTATGCGGCTTACTAAGATTATTCTTTGCATCTTTTCCTTTTTTTTAGTGTACAACCTCATTGCCTGCGATATGAAACGAGATAGCGTATTGGTTTGTTATGGCAAGCTCAAAGCAGAGAACATCAAAGGTTATGACTACGTGATTGTAGAGTCGAAGCATTACCTGGCCAGCAACATTCGCGTGATGAAAGCGCAAAATAGAAGCGTAATGGCCTACATCAGTTTGGGAGAAGTCAACGAACATGCACCACATTATAAGGAATTGCAAGGCAGCACGTTGGGTAAGAACAGCATCTGGAACAGCTTCTATTTGGATTTACGGGCGCCCAAAACCACAGAAATCATCCTTAAGTTAGTAGATGATGCCTTCCAGAAAGGCTACGATGGTTTGTTCCTCGATAACCTGGATAATTTCACTGTGCACGGCCCGCAAAGGGAGCAAAAGCCTGAGTTGCTTGCTTTGCTCAGTAAAATCAAGGCTCGCTATCCGCACAAGCAATTCATCCAAAACGCGGGATTAGAGCTCGCACCAGAAACCGCGCCCTTTATCAAAGCCATTATGATTGAATCTATCGCGACGGCTTATGACTTTAAGACAAAAACTTACAAGTTGCGTGAAAAGAAGCAATTTGAAGATATGATGAAGCACCTGAAATCGGTCAGCGAAACAGCAAAAATACCTGTTTACCTAATAGAATATTCTGATTCCAAGAAGCTCAACAAACAAATTTTAGAAAGGATACTGCCGTCGGATTTTGATTATTTTATAGGAAATATCAATCTACAAACCATTCCCAGATTTAAAGACTAACCACTATGATGTTTTTAACCAGTTCAATATTATTGGGTTTTGTAAGGCTTTGCTTTATCATCCTGTTTTTATTTTACTTGAACAGGAAATTCGTCAATGTGTCACGCCACGTAAATTTCCTCGATTTTATCGTCAACAACTGGTTCATTTACATTAGCATTTTGGTGGTAATCATTTTTGGGTTGGTAGAGCTCGATGCCTACAATCTGTTCAATTGCTTTTTTATTTTCTGCATTATCGTGATTTTAGATATCATCGGCCTCAAGAACCTGAGAACCCCGAGAGCCTATTTCAACCAACACATCAAGATTGCTCTATTGCGTTTCCTGCGCGACGTAGAAAACAAAAAATCGCTATGGTCGTGGATTGCCTTTGACCGCAACATGAAACGCAGCAAAAAAAACAGCAACAACTTAATTTTGGCGCTAACGATTTTTATTGGTTGCGTTACCTTTCTGAGTCGCTATTACTTTATTGTTTACGACAATTACTCGCTTTCGGACGCCTGGATTTACGACTTAAACAAGGTAATCCAGTTTGACAACCAATTTTGGTTTACCTATGAGCTTGCCACCGACGCCGAACTGGCCATCGTGAATTTCTACGGAAAAATCACAGACGTTAGTCCCGAGATCGCGTTACAGGTAATTGCAATTCTCGAATCGACTTTAATAGCCATTATTATCTTTTGGGTGATCAATAAACTTACCCCATCAAAATTCCTGGCGCCTACTATTGCCGCCTTGTTTTTTTCGTTGGTTTACGTACTCACGCCACTTAATGTGTATTTCCTGCTCAAGGGGAATTCTACATTCATGGCGCTGACCTTCGCTTTGCCTGCCTTTGTGTTTTACCTCAGCCCGAACCTTTTGAAAGTGACCCGGATCAGTTACTTTATCGGATTCCTGTTTTGTTTCCTTACTATTGGTTTGACCGACTTGTTTACCTATTGTATCTTACTGCCGCCGTTCTTCATCATTGGTATCGTTTTAACCAAAGCCAAATACAAAACAAAAAACCTGTTGACACTGTTGGCATTTGTAATCGCGACAATCATATTGTACCTTGTTTACCAATACGCATGTTATTTCCAGCGTGCCGATCTGCTCGATTATATGCAAAGTAACTTGCTTTCTGTAAGTTCATACACTTATGTTCCGCAGCTCATATTTGAATACCACGACATCGTGCGTTATGCACAATACAGCACTTTTGTTGGCCTTGCACTGGTAATTATCCTGGTGTTGGTTACCAAGGAAAACTGGCGTGCGACAGTGGTTTTCTTTACTTATTTCAATTTCCTGATTTTACTCACCAACGTGAAGAGTCAATGGATCGATGAAGACATGCTCAATAATTCCTTGTCTATTTTTATCCCGCTGATTATAGGATTCAATGCGGCGATTGTTTTCCGGATTGGGAATTTTGCACTTGGGCGCTTGCAGCGATTCACGCCGGTTACCGTTACTTTGCTTATCGCAGGTATGATCTATGCTGCAATCTATTTCCAGCAAGAGAAGATCAATTCACTCACGCGCTCTGACGAAACACCGATGCATATACTCAATGCTTACGATAAGATCTCTAAGAAATTTTTCCGCAAATCGTATTGTGTGGTGAACGATCCGGCAGCGCAGGTAATCAGCAATAATGCGCACTTCTTTATGAATTATTCGTTCTTTCTTGAAGAATATCCAAGAATCGATTCAATCAATACCAAGCACAAAAAAGACCCCATGTTTGTGGTAAGGCATCCCGAGTATTCGCTTTCCAAGAGCGTACTGGTATTCATCCTAAACGAAAAATACGAGAACGAAAACAATACGTTCCCAGCCAATAAACAACAAAAACAACTCCTACAGAATATTGGATTGCTACAAAAGCGTGGCAGACAGGTACGCTTGTTTTATGACAGCGAAATTCTCAAGGTGTACGAAATTATCAATGAACCCCAAGAAAGTAAAATTTCTGATTTAATCTTTTAATGATGAAAACGATCCCTACTACCTATTGTTCGATCCTGATTGCAATCGTCTTTGCGTTTGCCATTTCAGGTTGTGAAGGACTAGATGATTGGTCGGATTTGCAAGGTCTCGATTTATTTGATTCGGACAAGAACAGCGAAGACGCCGTATTCAAGAGGTATACAGAGCCGGGCTTAAGCACCCAGCCGCTTATAGAATACCTCTGCGACGAAACCTCTAAATTCAGCAAACTCTACGATAGCGAAATCCGCAAGGTTTGCGATTATACCAAGTTGCCCTATCACAGCATGAGTGTACGCAAATGGAACACCACGCTCAAGATTGCCCCAAGCACCAGGGTTATCGTGGTGTATGACACCAAGAAGCTCAGCGATGCGTCGATTCCGAAACTTGTTGATTTTGTGGCGGCCGGCGGAACATTATTCATACCCTTTGCCAACGAAGATCATCGGATGTCTTATTTGTTGGGATTCAAGCCAGAAGCAGAATACGCCACAGATAATACGGCTGCCGGCTGGTATTTTGACACCCCGATGCTGCCCAATATGAAGGGCAGGACTTATGCTACCGATGTCAAACAATTTAACTTTGCAGCCCAGAATTTTTCAAGTAAAGTAAAAGTATTTGCAACGGCGGCCAACAAGCGCAATTGCCCAATGGTAACAGAAAACGCAATCGGGAAGGGCAGGGTAATGCTGCTGAATACTTCGGCCGATTTTTCTAAAACAGACCGCGGCTTTCTCTTTGCGGGCCTTCTGAAAGGGCTCGAGGGGATTCCTTACCCTGTGGCCAATACCGCAACGATTTTTCTTGATGATTTCCCTTCGCCGCAGTACGATGTCTACACAGAACCTGTAAAAAGCGAGATGAACCTCTCCATGTCTGATTTTGTCGAGAAAGTCTGGTGGCCCGATATGCGCGAACTTGGCAGAGAGTACAAAATCCCGTATGCGGCCATGCTTACCTTCGATTACCGCAATAAAATTGTTCCGCCGTTTACACTCGATCAGTGGAACGCGAAAAAAATCACCAATAAAAACAAAGTAGAACCCCTGCCGGACTGGCTCGTCAACGACGTGGCCAAGAATGGACACGAACTCGCATTTCACGGCTACAACCACGTATCGCTTACCAAGAAGCTATGGAAAAACCCAAAATTCATAGAAACCTCTATGAACACGGTGAAAAAAAAGTGGGAAATAAGCAATTTTGGTAAGCTTCCCGAAACCTATGTACCGCCGTCCAATGACATAGACAAGATGGGTGTGACCGAACTCAAGCGCACCATGCCGTCTATCAAATACATGTGCAGTCTGTACCTGGGCTATTTAGACGAAGGAGGCGATCGTGAGTTTGACTACGAGCCTTACGAAAAGAACCTTTTTGATTACCCCAGGATTTCTAGCGGATTCTACTTCAAAGAAAATGAAAAGTACGCCATACAGTCTATGTACCTTTACACGGGAATCTGGACACACTTTGTTCACCCCGACGACATCTATCAAATTCCGGCTACCGCCGATGCACGCGCGGGACGCTACAGCCTGCGCAATAGCTTAAACTATGGTTGGCGCAAGTCCAAAAACAGCGACCGTGCCATGTTCCCTGAGTTCAAGAGCTATGTAAAGCAGTTTACATCTGCGTTTCCGCAAATGCGCTTTTTAGGTGCCGATGAAGCCGGAAAACTGGTTATTGACTGGCGCGCTTCACGATACACCCACAAAGATGAAAACGGCTATCATGTGGTTACCCAAACCAATGCCGCCGAAACCACTAAGCAGTACTGGTTCTTGTATGCCAGCGCGGCCAATGCCGATCGTATTGAAGCCAGACTGAAAACACAGGTGAGCTTGTATTCTAAGACGCCGTTCATGGACGGATACCTGTATTCGGCTTATACCAACAAGCCCCGAATCTCATTGCTCGACATGAACTACAAAGGACCTAAACAAAAAGCAATCGAGGCCAAACTCAGGCAAAATGCCAAAGCCGAATTTGCCAATTACAAAGTCGCGGTGCAAAAGTTCCTCAAAGGTGACAGTGGTATCGATTCTGACTTGAAAGAAAAGCAGGAAATGGCGGCCCTGAAGATCAAGCTGCTCAACACCGCCGCGATTGATTCGGTGCAATGGAACAAATATGCCAAATACATGTCCTGGCAGGATAGGGGTGAGGACGTCTGGAAGATGCTCGAGGAACACGTCACCAAACATCCAACCAAGAACAATGTCATGTACTCTAAAGAACTCGACCGTTTGATTGGTTACCCTAATGACCTGGTCAAGGAGAAATGGATGAGCGCCCAGATGATGGTAACACCCAACGACAAGGACCTGCTCAACAGTTATGTTGCCAATTTCTACACCGACGAGAATCAGGAAAAGATCAAAAATGCGCTCAAAGCCTTGTTGTCTGTGGATACTTCGGCGAGTAGTTACCTCAATTACATCAAACACCTGCTGCAATACAAACCCGACGAAGCACGCATGGAATTGTCTGACAAGAAACCAACAGCCGAACTTTCCGAAGTGGCTACCGAAATCGTATGGCTGTTTGCAGACAACGGAGAATACCAAAAGGCATACGACTGGTCGGCATTGAGCAATGAAATCGATTTTATGTCTAAGATGAGCTGGCTGGTGAACCTTGGCCAGAAGAAAGAACTAGAGAGGATTTACAACGAGTATATTGCCGAGCATCCAGATGACTATAAAGCCAAGGCGTTCATGGCGTCTGTCTTTCACGAGCAAGGAAGATTCAAGGATGCATGGGTACTCACCAATTCGTTGCCCGGATCCGACGAAAAAGAAGGCCTGCGCAAACCACTCAATAAGGATGTGGTGTACGAAGAAGCGCCTTTACAGCAAGATTTGATCGCCAACCACTCTGAATTGTTCTACCCCGATGTACTCAAATCACTCGTTAAGGAAAACCGACTTAAACGAGGGAATTTCCTAAATCTCGAATCATCGCTTCAAACCAACCAGACAGAAAACGCAATTCAGAAAAATGAATTGTCGTTCAACCGTTTTGATAAGAAGAACCGCCTGCACAGTATCAGCGCGACTTACAATAAATACTACGAGCAGCGTTTGGGGCTCAGGTACGAAAGCAATTTTGACAACCACCTGATGGGTTTGCAATACAAGGTTACGACCGCAGAAAGGGAAGGCAAACCTAATTATTGGGCACGCGCCAGGGCAGAGGTAGACCAGAAAACCAAGTTTTTCTACCAGGCGGGAATTGGTTTCAACAGTGCCAAGGAGCGCAATTATCGCTCGGCAGAATTAAACCTTTTCCCTGTCGAGACTGCGCCGGGATTAAACCAAGGGATTTACAATCTTAGATTAAACCTATATGAGGATTTCTATTTGTTCAAATACATCAACACGAGTGTTTCTGTCGAGGCCGACTATTATACCAACGGGCTGATTTCTCGCGACACAATCGTAAACCCGATTATCTTTAACCCTGAAAAACCAGCAGGCCCCGGAGACCCTTGGGCACGTAAGAAATTCACTGCATTAGATGCGCAGCGTTACACCATTGAGGATTTCGACAACTCGTATGGCGCTTCTATTACCGCGCGTTTCATGCTTGACAGCGGTTTAGAACGCAAGATGAAGTTCATCCCGTTTCTTGAGGTACAATATGCTATCGGTACGCATGATTTGGCGGTAGGTTACCCGTACTGGATGATTAAGAGTAGGTTGTACGAAGGTGGAGGTTTGGGCTGGAAACTTAAACTGACCAACTTAGAGGCACGACTCGAAGGTGGATATTTCTTTGACGATTTTTCAGACAACTTCCAGCGCTACATGGGATTCGTATCCTACCAAATTTTTGACTATACAGCGCTCACCGCCGAAGTGGAGCTGTACTCACAAGATCGTTATTACTCCAACTCGGTACAGTTTGGAATCAAATACAACCTCAAGAAACGTACTAAAAAGAAATAATGAGGAAAAAAGGATTGTCGGTTTTGGCAATCCTTTTTTGTTTGCGGTCCAATCGCTTCCTAACGGGAGTTTTTTACAAGCGTGACCTGACACCATCAATTCCTAAAAAAGAGGAAAAGAACCGACCTTACGGAGTATGCGTAAAATGTATTTTCTTTTTTCGGAGAAGCAGTTTATTCTTAAAAACTTTAGATGCGTATCTGACCGAACCGGTGGTGCATCGAATTGCATCAATCAGCACCTGCGACGACGCAATTGAGTTTTGCATAGTTTACTTCAACAAAAAAAGGATTGCCAAAACCGACAATCCTTTTTTCAATATAACATTAGGTAGATTAGTGTCTGACTATGATTTTACGTGTATCCTTGATAGTTCCTTTTGACAATTCAACGAAATAGAGGCCATCGTTCAAGTTTGACGTATTTACGATTACCTTGTCGGTTTGCGAAACGGTTGGTACTGTGACCACTTGGCCTAGGTTGTTAAAGAACGTGATTTTATAATCTTCAATCGATTCTAAAACAATATTCATTTCGCTACTTGCGGGAACCGGGAAAATAGTCATGTCCAGTTTGGCATGGTCGGTAACGGCAAGCGCTCCACTGGTTACGCTAAGGGTGTGGTTCAAAGTATTGTAACCGGTGATACTTTCCCAGACATTGTCATTGGCTAAACGAATGGCATACTCGGGTTTGCTTGCCAATGCGGGTGCCGAATCAGGTAGGCTCAAATACATTTTGTAATTTCCTGCCGTAAGGTTTGCCGGTAAAGTGAGATTTTCTGTGATGGTGAGCTCGTTAGGTCCCATCCAGGTTCTTGGATCGGTAGCCATCTGGATAGGATAGACCTGGTTGGTGGTTAGGTTTTTCAAAACGATATACGCTTTCCTTTCATTATATGGTGTAGAGAAGCCGCTGTTTTTTACTTTAAGCGTAACGGTTAAAGGAGTTCCTATCGCAACGGCTTGTGGAAAAGTCCCTGATGTCAATGAAAAACGGTAGCCCAGTTTTTTTTGGATGTCTGTAAAACAACCATTGTCTTCAAAACCACCAATAACGCCTTCGTGATAATCCAGGTTGAGGAACGACCAGTGAAATTGTGACATTTCTGCAAGGGCAGTACTGCAGGCAGATCTTGGCTCGTTGACTTTGCAGGTTTCGCCACCCATCGCTAAAAATTTGGTTTCCTGGGCAAGATATGGGTACTCTTGTGCAGCATTTTCATAAGTCCCGTAGTCGGTTGCGCTGGCAAGGAAACAGTCATTGTGGTGTGCCGTTCTTGCGGCGTTGGTTCCGCTAAATCCTTGGGCTGTTGTTAAAGCAGAATTGGTTAACAAATGTTGTTTCATGGCAGGATATCTAATCTGAACCTGTCTGCTAGAAGGTAAAGCCGCGAGAATTGCATTGAGGATATCGCGTCTGTTGTTGTAATTGGCTGTCGTAAGGTCGGTTTCATTGTAACCCCAACCACCAAATTCTGATTGGCTGGTGTAGTACCATTCGCCCCAGGTCCCGATAAATCCGGCTTGCATGACCGCGATTACGTCGTAGTTGGCTTGTAATACAGGAGTTACTTGTTGGATGTGTGACAACATTAACGCTTTGGTCGCATCGAGCTGGGTTGCATCCTGATCGCTTCCGTATGAAAAACGAAGGATGCATTTGATGCCGGCGTTACGCATCTTGTTGAAATTGTTCTGCATGGTGGTCAGGAATGCTGCTGAAATTGGGGAATTCAGGAAAGCATCCAGACGCACCTCATGATAAATCAAAGTAATGTTGTTGTTGAGCCTCCAGCCTGATAATGTGCTTTCACTCAAAGCCGAATTAGAAGAGGTATGCTTATAGAAGCCACGTTCTGGATTCGAAATCACTGCAGACGATGTGGTGTACGTCACAGTTGTCGTTTGGGCACTTCCGTAAACACAGAGAAGAACTCCCAATAGCGTAATAAAATTCTTCATAGTAGTAGGTTAAGATTTTAGTGTGTTTAATTCGATTAATTTACATTTGGGTTTTTGCTGCTTTATGGGGATAAACCAACGTTGACAAATTTATATAGATTAAAAGCAAATAACATCGACGAAATTGTTAAAATTCCTCATTTAATCGATGAACTACAGAAAACAATTTATTTTGTAAGAAAATAAATATATAAAATTGATATTTTGTAAGAAATCGTAATGAAAACAGCTATATAAGTTTTTAACAATAAGATTTTCAATTGTTTATAACTGCAGATTTTATAGGAAAAAGCATCATAATGAGCAAATTCGCTCTTCTTTAAATAACAACAAAACGTCGTCGTCGGACAATTTAAAATTTAATCGACAAACGACACGCCAAAAATCAGCAGATAACAGCCGTACTTCCCAAAACATTATTGTAAACTATAATTTATATTATGTAAAATAGAATTATTTGTTCACAAACTACTGCGTTCGGTCGATATCTAGCCACCGCCATTGTTGTACAGTTGCGCCAAAACCTTTATTTTTACCAATCAATAAGCCAAGGTATCATGAACGCAATCGCAGAACGCATCGCAGAT
Organism: Bacteroidota bacterium; assembly: GCA_029561105.1. GTDB lineage: Bacteria > Bacteroidota > Bacteroidia > Flavobacteriales > Flavobacteriaceae > Flavobacterium. Next base: position 36,046 of record JAKQJQ010000176.1, on the reverse strand, counting down.
TTTTTAAAAGAATACGCTCCATTCAACAATCTATCTTACAATGAACTACTGATTGTATCCAACAACGTGCGCGTCATCAATCTCGAAAAAAACAAAATCCTTTTCCAGATCAATGACTTGCTTCATGATAGTTTCTATGTTGTGGCGTCGGGCGTTGTTACGCTGTCTGTAATTTCTGATGCCGAAGAGACCCTTCTCAATAAGTGTGTTCCCGGTGACATCTTTGGTCTGAGGCCGTTTTTTGCCAAAAATAACTACCAGATGACTGCTAAAGCGCGTGAAGAAAGTATCATTTACGCCATCCCGATTGCCACCTTCAGGCCTTTTGTGGCGCAAAATGCCGAAGTGCTCAATTTTCTTTTAGAGAGCTTCGCCCACAACTCCAACAATCCTACAGACCGCGACAACAAAGGGAAATTACTCTCCGACAACGTCGTTTTCTCAGGTCAGCAATCAGAAATGCAATATTTCCAATCGCTGTCGTATAACAAAACGCCGCTCAAAGCTTCGCTCTCAAGCCCGGTCAAAGACGTAGCCCAACTCATGACCGATAACCTGCTGGACAGTGTCATCATCACAGACAATCAGTTTCCCATCGGGATTGTGACCGACAGCGACATGCGCTCTAAAATTGCCACTGGTCGTGTCCCCATTACCGCTACTGTCGACAAAATCATGGCATCGCCTGTGATTACCGTTGCCGAGAACGTTTCTCTGGCCGAAGCCCAATTGTCTATACTGCGTTACAACGTGAGCCACCTTTGTGTAACGGTAGATGGCTCAGATAAATCAGAAATCAGGGGAATCATTTCAGAACACGATCTTATCGTTGCCCAAGCCAGCAACCCCGGTGTCCTGATTAAAGAAATCAAGCGCGCTCAGAATGCCGCCGACCTCAAACGCGTGCGCACCAAACTCGCAGAACTCATCCAAACTTCTATAGGTAAAAATGTACCGCTTTCACACGTCAACAACGTAGCAGGCGAAATCAATATGGCCATCATCAAGCGCTCGGTTGAACTGTCGATTTTGGAGTTGGGCTCACCTCCTGCCCGTTTTGCATGGCTCTCCATTGGTAGCCAGGGCCGAAAGGAACAACTGCTGCTCACCGATCAGGACAGCATACTGGTTTTTGAAGACGTTGCCGCCGACAAGTATCGCGATGTCAAGGATTATTTCCTCAAAATGGCCAAGAAAGCGGTGGCGACGCTAGAAAAGGTTGGCTATGAACCTTGCCCGAACGGACACACCGCCAACAACATCCTTTGGTGTAAATCGGTTTCAGACTGGATCAAACAGTATAGTAACTGGATGGCGCAACCCGGCGAAATCAGTAACGAGATCAGCAGCGTGTTCTTTGATTACGAGATTGCTTTTGGCGAACCCAAAATTGAGGAAGCCATTACCGAAACCATTTTCAGGAACGTCAAAAAGAATAAACTTTTCTTTGACTATCTGGGTAACGATGCGCTTCGTAAACCCGCGCCACTGAGCTTTTTCAAGAAATTCAACGTGGAGGAAGATGGCCCAAATAAAGATAAATTCGACATCAAGACCCGTGCATTGATGCCGCTTATAGATGGCGCACGACTTATAGTCTTAAACCACAATATCCGCGGGATCAACAACACGTACCTTCGGTTCAAACAACTCGCCATTGCAGACCCAAAGCATGCCGAAATTTACCTCAATTGCGCCGAAGCTTTCCAAACCCTATTCAAGTTCCGCACTATGGAAGGTTTGAAAAATGACAGCAACGGCCAGTTCATTAACCTCGAGGAACTCAGCAAAGCCGACCGCGAAAAACTAAAGAACGCGCTTGCGCCGATGAAAGACCTCGAGGAATTGATCAAAGATTCGTTTCAACTGACGCAATTTTCATAGCCATGTTCGATTGGATAAAAAACATCAATAAGGAATATCCCGAATTCTGGAAAAACTACCTTTCCAAGTTTGACAAAAGAACCTCGCGATTTGTGGTGTTAAGCCTTGACACGACAGGCTTGAACCCAGAGAAAGATGTAATTTTATCATTCGGCGCTGTGGCAGTCGTGAACAACAGCATCATTGTATACGACACCTTCGAAGTGTTGCTGCTGCAATACAAATTTTTACATGAAAATGACATGTCCAACGAGTTCATCGTAGAGAGCAAGCAGCCCAAGCTCGGTGAACGTGAAGCAGTCGAAGCTTTCCTCGAATACATTGGGAATGCAATTCTGGTAGGCCATCGCATCCATTTTGATGTCGAGATGATCAATGCGGCCTTAGAAAAAATGGAATGTGGCCGACTTAAAAACGAAGCACTCGACATAGAAATCATGCACCGTAAACTGCTCGACCTTTCCGACAAAAACTTCTCGGTAGAGGAATTGTGCAAGATCTACAATGTAGAACGCAACGAGCGGTACTCTTCTTCTGAGGATGCGTACGCCATCGCGCTGCTATTCCTCAAACTCAAGTCAAGGCTCGGCATCAATTAATTGCAATTACCCGACGAAATTGCCCGTGATGGCTGATTGAAACCGGCTGTTGCCTAGCGTCAGAACTACTAAATAAATAAGGTATATTGCCTTTTTTAAGTATCGCATCCTCGTTTTTTAAAGGGTAAATTCTTGCAAAATCGTCTGGATTGGTCGTAGCAATCGTATGCACGAAAGCCGTGGTCGCCTCAGTCTTGGTATAATAAAGCGCATTTTTACCACTTACAGTGCCGTAATGAAAGCCAGCCGAAACAGTCATCGCTGAACACTCAAAGTCCAACGGATTGTATAGCCGCAGGTTGGTCTGCCGATTGAAAATTTTATAAGCGGCCTCTTTCCTGCTCCATAACATCCAAACCATCAAGTCCCGGTTTAGCGATTCTGTGATCAATAGCTGTTCAAATTCCGTAAAGATTTTTCTCAGGAATCCCGGTCGTTGCCAATTGCTTTGTTGGGCGGCAAGCGTAAGGTCAGCGATGTCGTTGCCAATCATTTTTCGGACAGTTTGGTGTCGATGATTGTCAAGGCTGCGCTGATGTTGAGCATCTTCTCCATCGATTGGTTGTCAATTTCAATCCCGAAAGCCTCTTCTATATCCAGCACGATGTCTACCAGATTGGCCGAATTGACCTTAAGGTCATTGATGAAATCGGTACCTTCATTCAGGTTTTCAAACGCTTCCTGGTTGTTGATGTAAGGTTTTACAATGGTTTTGAGTTGTTCTATCGTCGTTGCTTTATCCATGATTGTATTTTTTTAAGATCACACATCCGTTTACGTCGCCAAAACCAAAACTGGCCTTGGCAAGCGTGTTTATTGTCGTGGCTATGCATTGCTGCGGAATCCTCGAAGCGTCCACAATCTCGGCTATTTCGGGATGCAGGTCCTCGCAGTTGCTGTTCGGGAATATAAAATTGCGGTAAACCTGCAGGGTCGATGCCACCAATTCAATACTCCCCGCTGCCGAAATGCAATGCCCGGTCATTGATTTAATCGAGTTGATATATGGAAAATCTACCCCACTCCTACCCAAAGCCTCGCTCCAATTCCTTATTTCAAGACTGTCTTTTGAAGTGGCCGTGAGGTGTCCGTTGACCGCATCGATTTCGGAAGCCGAAACACCCGCATTGGCAAGCGCATCTGCAATACATTTCTTTACCGCTATTGGATTGGGCGCCGTCATCGAACCTTCTCCCCTTTGCCCGCCCGAATTCACATTGCCACCCATGACTTCGGCGTAAATTCTTGCGTTTCGAGCCAGAGCAGTTTCAAGATCTTCGAGTACCAAAGCACCTGCCCCACTACCCGGAACAAAACCCGAAGCACTGGCACTCATGGGCCGCGAACCTTTTTCGGCCGAATCATTGTGTTTAAAAGTACAGACTTTCATCGCATCGAAACCGCCCCAAAGGTATGGCCCGCTGTCGCTGGTACTGCCCGACAACATGCGCTTGGCTTTACCAGACTTGATTCTTTCATAGGCGAGCAATAAACTTTCGGTACCCGTTGTACACGCCGACGAATTCGTGGTGACCTGGTTGCCCAGACCCAGTTTCCCGCCCACATACGCGCTGATGCCGCTTCCCATGGTCTGTGCCACGGCTGTGCTCCCCAGTCTTCGGGTTTGCAAATCGTCAATCTTATAGATGCTCTCGCGGAATTTATCGATGCCCGAGGTGCCGGTGCCAAAAATCGTCCCCGAATCCCAATCGGGCTGGTCAGTATCAGGCACAGTCAAACCTGCGTCGTTCCAGGCGTCCATCGCGGCAATGACTCCATAAAGTATACCGGTCGCATTGAAATTGCGCAGCTCGAGTTCACTGAAGTATCGTAAAGCGAGCTCGTTTGACACTTCGGGCGTTCCTGAAATCTGGCAAGAAAAATGCAGTCGTTCCAGTTCAGGATTGTGCCTGATTCCCGAAATTCCGTTTTTTATGGCGTGTTCAAAAGCATCAAGCCCGATACCATTTGGTGCCACGATTCCCATACCGGTGATGACTACCCTTTTATCCATCGCTGTTTTTGTTAATTATTCCTGCAATGGTTCCGGTGCAGACGGTTTCCAATTGGCTGTTTTGCATAGCGACCTTGCATTTGAGTTTCCCGAACCTGAAGTAGATTTTCTGTGAAAACACCGTGACCTTCTCATTTGGGTAGACGGGTTTTAAAAATTCTATTTCTGTTGAAGTTAAGGCTATTACGGTATTTTTAGTCAATGTATCATTCATTAAAAAAACACCCAGGCAAACCAAACCAATCTGCGCCATGCATTCGGTTAAGATTACACCTGGAGTGACTGGGAAATCGGCAAAGTGTCCTTCATAGAAGTCGAGTCTTTCGTTGAATGTGAAGGTCCCAATTGCACCATTCTCATTCACCTGCAAAAGTTCATCCACAAAAAGGAACGGCTTTTTGTACGGCAGCTTTGCTATGATTTGGTCGTGCTGCATCAGAATTCGAGTAAAATACGTTGTGCCGAAAATCCTGGTCCGAAACTCAACATCAACCCTTTCTCGCCGGGTTTGGGTTGGCTGTCCATAATACGTTCGAGTACGTAGAGCACCGTGGCACTAGACATATTGCCGTACAATCGCAAGACTTCTTTAGTGTCATCGATGTTCTTGCCCATACCGCCAAACAAATCCTCCACAGTCTGGATGATTTTTTTACCGCCCGGATGAAAAATCAAATGCTCCATATCTTCAATCGCCAACCCATTTTTGGCAAGGAACGGATGGATGATATCGGGAAAATGCGACGCAATCGTCTCAGGTACTTCTACATCCAAAACCATCTGCAAGCCCGTGTTGACAAGCTTAAAACCCATCATGTGGATGTTGTCATAAAAGTGGTACATCTCGTCGGCTAGGATTTCGGGGCCGTTATCATCCTCGTGCGAAGAAAGCAAGGCACAAGCCGCGCCATCGCCAAAAATGGCAGCACTCACAATGTTGGGCATCGAGTAATCGTCTAGTTGAAAAGTGGCTGTAGGACTTTCTACCGCAATGACCGCCGCGCGTTTCCCAGGATTGCTCGCGAGGAAGTTGCGCGCGTAAATCATCCCAGAAATCCCCGCAGCACAACCCATCTCGGTAACCGGAAGCCTCACAACATCCTGGCGCAATTGCAGTTTGTTGATCAAGTAGGCATCTAGCGACGGAATCATGATTCCGGTACAACTTACAGTGATGATGTAATCCAGTTCGTCAGGGTTCCAACCTGCTTTCTCAAGTGCATTCTGCAGGACTTTCTCGCCCAACAGTATGACCTCACGCGTGTAGATGTCATTCTTCTCCTCGAACGACGTACTGGTAAACACCTCGACCGGATCCATAATAGAATAGCGTTTGTCTACCGCAGCGCCTTCAAAGATTTTTTTCACCTTGCGGATAAAGCGCTCGTCCTGGCCTTGAAGCCATACGTCGAGCAAAGGAATCACGTCTGCCGTGTTCCTAGAATATTGTGGTAATTGTTTGGCAACCGCTTTGATTTTTACACTCATATTTTAGAGAGGATCCATTGGTAGCGGAACGCCCATTTCCATTGGATGCTGTATTTTTTATAGTTTAATTTTTCTGACAATGACACGAGCTCGTTTCGCTTAAAACCGCGCAGTATAGAAATCAGCCCGTCGTTGCGTGAAATAGCGTTGAGCCTGAACACAAAACACAAAGCCTGGAACAAACGGTAAGCCACACTGCTTCGTTGCAGGTCATTGACTACGACACCGATTCGGGTATTTTGTTTGAACGTGCGCAGCAATTGGGCTATTTCTTCATTTTTGAAATGATGCAAGGTCAAGGTGAACAATGCGATATCGTAAGCCGACGCAGCGATCGTTTTAGAAAAGATGTCAGTACAGTGGTAGGAAATGTTGGGATAATGCAAAGACAATTCCCTGGCATATTCGATCGTATGAGCGTTGGCATCTACCCCAATCAACTCCAGTTGCCGTCTGTTGCTTTCTGCCCAATCAGCAATAAGTCGTAACATATCGCCGTTGCCGCAACCCAGATCGACAATCGTGAGTTTTTGCGTGACATCAATGGGCGCGATTAAATCCTTGACACCCTGAAGCGTGAGTTTGTTGCCTCCGAGGAGTTGGTTGATTCTGGCGATCTTGTCTAATGCCATGCGCAAGTCACTCCCATTCATAGAAAAATCGTCCATGATTTCGGGTAAGTCGGTTCGGTGTTTGGTATCGATTCGCAAAGTCTAGGTGTTTAAAACGAGGGCTTTCCCGTGGGTTTTATTGATAATTTTGGGTAATAAAGATGGGAAAACGGCAAGCAACCGCATCAGGTTTTCTGACAACCTGGACTTACCGAGTATTTTGGCCAGGAAACGCCCTAGGTTAAGGCGATTGCTAAAGTTGGAATTCCAGGTTTCACTGTATTTTTTCTCGAGCGCCGCACGCGATTCTATTTTTCCCGCAAAAAAATCACCCAGCAATTCCGAAAGCAGTTTGGCGCTATGGATCGCCATTGCCATACCGTTGCCGCAAAGCGGATGGATCATGCCTACACTGTCGCCCACCATCAATACATGTTTTTCTACCGCTTGCTTCTTCTCGAATGAAATCTGGCTGATGGTGAGCGGTTTTTCAAACAACGGCTTCATGTTTTCAAAGATGGGCCGCAGGTTTGGGTTTTTCGAAACCACGGCTCGTTGGTAATCTTCGATGTTCTTGTAATTCTTGAACGTCTTATAGTCGGCCAGGTAACACACGTTGACTTTGTCGTTTTCAACTTTCGAAACCCCGCAGTAGCCGCCTTTAAAATTGTGCAAGCCAACGGTATCATTGGGAAAATCGCCACAATAATGGGCTTTAACGGCCAGCCAGGGCGATTGGCGCGAGATAAAATCGCGGTGTAATTTCTGGTCGAGATTAGATCGTTTGCCGTAAGCACCAATTACAAAATCGGCGGTCAGGGTTTGGTTTCCTGTCGTGGTTACTGTGAAAACATCATTGGTAAAATCGACATTTTCTGCCGATTCATGCAAAAACATACATCCGTTGGCCAACGCTTTCTGATGCAGGAATTCATCGAGCGCATAACGGCTGACGCCAAAACCGCCCAAAGGCAACTTGCAGCGAACGATCTTGCCGCTGGTGGTTGAGAATATGATCTTGGAAATCTGCGTCGGTTTTAATTCTGAGACATCCACGCCAAGCCATTGTAGATAAGGCAATACCTCATTTGAAACGTATTCACCACAAACCTTGTGTTTGAGAAATTCATTTTTCTCGATCACAGTCACTTGTAATCCGATTTTGGACAAATGGATCGCCGAAGTCAATCCTGCCAAACCGCCGCCAATGATGATAATTTGCCTGGTTTCCATATCTGGTAAATATAGCCATTATATCAAAAGGCCGTTTTCGGAATCTTGCAAAAATGTTATGGAATTTGACAATTTTAACATAAAAAAAGCCGCTTTTTCAAGCAGCTTTCTCCTATTGATTTACAATGGTTTATAGTTTTCCGTTTTTAATCTCGTCAACGATTTCAGGGTTTAACAGCGTCGTGGTGTCACCGAAGTTCGAGAAGTCACCCTCGGCAATCTTGCGCAAGATGCGGCGCATGATCTTACCCGAACGTGTCTTGGGCAAGCCCGAAACAAACTGGATTTTATCGAGCTTGGCAATTGGCCCGATCTGGTCTGAGATGATTTGGTTGATCTCGATCCTCAAATTGTTCTGGTTCCTGCCCTCGCCGGTTTCCTTAAGGATGACGTATCCATAAAGCGCATTGCCTTTGATATCGTGCGGGAAACCTACGATGGCACTTTCTGCGACCGCCGGATGTTCGTTGATTGCGTCTTCAATCGGTGCGGTACCCAGGTTGTGGCCCGAAACAATCACCACGTCGTCCACGCGTCCGGTGATGCGATAGTAGCCTACTTCATCGCGCAAAGCGCCATCGCCGGTGAAATATTTTCCCGGAAACGTAGAAAAATAGGTGTCCTTATAACGTTGGTGGTCGCCCCAAATGGTACGCGCAATAGACGGCCACGGAAATTTGATACAAAGACTGCCCGTAACCTGATTGCCTTCTATCTCGTTGCGTTTTTCATCCATCAACACAGGTTGGATTCCTGGCAGTGGCAAAGAAGCGTATGTTGGCTTAGTTGGCGTGACAAACGGAATCGGAGAAATCATGATACCGCCCGTTTCGGTTTGCCACCAGGTATCGACAAGCGGACAACGCTTCCCTCCTACATGATCGTTGTACCAATGCCAGGCTTCCTCATTGATGGGTTCACCTACCGACCCTATGACCTTGAGTGAACTTAATGGAAAAGGCTGTATGTAATCGAGGCTTTCCTTGGCCAATGAACGAATTGCCGTAGGCGCGGTATAGAACTGCGTCACCTGGTGCTTTTCTATCACTTCCCAAAAACGGCTGAAATCGGGATATGACGGCACACCTTCAAAAATTACGGTAGTCGCACCATTGAGCAGCGGTCCGTATAATATGTAAGAATGCCCGGTAATCCAGCCGATATCTGCGGTACACCAGAAAATATCGTTCTCCTCATAGTTGAATACATTTTTAAACGTGTAAGCCGTGTATACCATATAGCCCGCCGTAGTGTGTACCATACCTTTGGGCTTTCCGGTAGAACCAGACGTGTAGAGGATGAACAACGGATCTTCGGCATCCATGATTTCGGCCACATTGTTATCGGAGGCAGCATCGAGCAGCGGCTGTATCCATTGGTCGCGGCCTTCCTTCATATGGACGTTGGTGTTGGTGCGTTTCACGACGAGCACTTTGGTAACGCACGGGCATTTCTCCAAAGCCTCGTCTACGATGCCTTTGAGGTCAATGGATTTGTTGCCGCGAAAACCACCGTCTGACGTAATCACCATTTTACACTCGCTGTCATCGATGCGACTCGCTACAGCCGAAGCCGAAAAGCCTGCAAATACCACCGAATGGATTGCGCCAATTCGCGCACAGGCCAATACCGCTACGGCCAATTCTGGGATCATGGGCAGATAAATGCAGACACGGTCGCCTTTTTTGATGCCTTGCTCGCGTAATACATTGGCCATTTTAGAAACCCTCACATGAAGTTCATTGTAAGTGATGTGCTGTGCTTCTTCCTTGGGGTCGTTTGGCTCGAAGATGATCGCGGTTTTATTGCCGCGCCGTGCCAAATGCCTGTCGATACAATTCTTGACGATGTTCACCTTAGCATCGGTAAACCATTTGATTTCGGCCTCAGCCATATTGAACTCTACCACCTTATCCCAATGCTGGTACCAGGTGAAATTTTCCTCGGCAATCTTTCCCCAGAATTTGCGGGGTTCGCGGATTGATTTGTTGTAATGTTTGAAATACTGCTCGAGGTTGTTTATTTTGTAATAACTCATGGTATTTAAAAATTTGTTTGGTTCTTAATTGCTATTGTAAATGCCGATATTTTCTCTAGACAAAACGGCGGCGATTTCATCTACTATGGCTTCGTCGTCTATCGTTGAAGGGATTTGAAACTGTTCGCCGTCGGCAATGCTGCGAAGGAGTTTGCGCAGGATTTTACCCGATCTCGTTTTGGGCAATCGTTGCACGACGACTACGTTTTTGAGCGCGGCGACCGCACCGATTTGTTGGCGGACCAGTTTGACGATTTCCTGCTCCAACTGGAAATGCTCAATTTCTCCGCCCGATTTGGTCACCACGAGCGCCAGCGGAATCTGCCCTTTAAGCGCGTCATTGATTCCGATCACCGCACATTCGGCAACGGTAGGATGTGAGGCAACAATTTCCTCCATCTCTGCTGTAGACAGTCTATGACCGGCCACGTTGATCACATCGTCTACCCGTCCGGTGATATAGATGTATTGGTCTGTATCTTTGTATCCGCCATCGCCCGAGAAATAATAACCCGGGAACTTATTGAGGTAACCGGCCTTAAACCGGTGATTGTCATTCCACAAATCGAGCAGTGTTCCTGGTGGCAAAGGCAGTTTGATGACCACGTAACCTTCTTCGTTTGGGCCCAATTCTGTGCCGTTTTCACCAAAAATCCGGATATCATATCCGCATACGGCCTTCCCCACAGAACCCGGTTTAACCAAAGGTTTTTCGACACCTACCATATTGGCAATCATCGGCCAACCCGATTCGGTTTGCCACCAATGGTCTATCGCGGGAACCGGAATATGCGCGTCGTACCATTCGAGCGTCGCTACATCGCAGCGTTCACCGGCCAGGAATTGCGTCTGTAGCGAACTCAGGTCGTATTGCTTGATAAATTCGCCATTGGGATCTTCTTTTTTAATGGCGCGGATGGCCGTTGGCGCGGTAAACATGGCGTTGACTTTATGCTCGGCAATTACCCTCCAAAACGTGGAAGCGTCAGGTGTCCGGATGGGTTTGCCTTCAAAGATGATCGTAGCGTTGCGGTTGATCAGTGGCCCATAGACGATAAAACTGTGACCTACAACCCAACCTACATCCGATGCCGCCCAAAAAACGGCGTCTTCTTTTACGTTGTAAATCTTCTGCATCGAGAATTTCAAAGCGGTCATGTAACCGCCGGTATCCCGAACGATTCCTTTGGGTTTGCCTGTGGTTCCTGAGGTGTACAGCACGTACAGCGGATGCAGCGCGTTGAGCGGTACGCAAGGCGCTTCCTCAGATCCGTACACCAAAGCGTCGTAATCTACATCGTATTTCTTGAACGGAACCCGCGCACCTAATTTTCTATTGAACACAATCACTTTTTTGGGTTTGTGCTGGGCCAATTCGATGGCTTCATCCACTAAGGGTTTGTACGCGATGAGCCGGTCGATTTCAATGCCCGATGAAGCGGTGACAATCGCACGCGGCTGGCAATCGTCAATGCGGATGGCCAGTTCGTGTGGTGCAAATCCGCCGAAAACCACCGAATGGGTCACGCCAATCCGTGCACAGGCCAGCATTGCAAACGCGGCTTGTGGAATCATGGGCATGTAAATGATGGCCGTATCGCCTTGTTTTAAGCCAAGCGCCAGGAGACCTCCGGCTAATCGTGCTACTTCTGATTTGACTTCAGAAAACGTATATTTCCTGACGGTTTGTGTCACCGGCGAATCGTAAATGATCGCCACCTGATCGCCATGCCCGTCCTGAATGTGCTTGTCTAAGGCGAGGTAACAGGCATTGAGTGTTCCGTCCTTAAACCAGACCGGATAGCCATTTTCGGCATAAGATAAAATGGTGTCGGGCTTGCTGTACCATTGTATGGCATCGGCTTGTTCGCGCCAGAAACCTTTGGGATCGCTGATGCTTTTGGTGTAAATATCCTGATAATTCATTTGTTTGTTTTTGGTCGTTATTCTAATAGTTGGTTGACCTGTTCTACCAATTTCTTTACAGAAAACGGTTTGGTCATATAAGCATCGGCACCCAGGCCCATGCCTTTTTCTATATCGCTTTCCTTGTTTTTGGCCGATAGGAAAATGATTTTGCAATCGGCCAGTCGCTCGTCTTCTTTGATGAACGCTATGGTGGCGTAACCGTCTACGTTGGGCATCATGATGTCCAGGACAATCAGGTTTGGGATTTGGGTTTCGAGGATTTCAATGGCTTCCTTCCCGTCGCGCGCGATGAACACCTCAAAGTTATTTTTCCTGAAAGTATACTCCAGCGACATGATGATATTGGGTTCATCGTCAACGATTAAAATCTTTTTCATGTTTATATATTAATGGAAATTGGTAAGGTAAAGGTAAAAATTTCGCCACCATTATCCGGGTTGGATGCCCAGATTTTTCCGTGGTGCATCTCGATGATCTGCCTGGAGATGGCCAGCCCCAAGCCGCTGCCGATGGGTTTCTTGATGTTTTGGTTTTGGGACTGGTAAAACTTGTCAAAGATGGTTTCGAGTTCGTCTGGATTCACTGGCTTTCCGTTGTTGGATACTTCGACTTTGACCGAATGTTCCCTCTTTTTGGTAGTGATGCCAATGATTCCGTTTTCAGGATCGCAAAATTTAATCGCATTAGAGACCAGGTTGGTCACCACTTGTATGATGCGCTCTTCGTCATAGAGTACCAGGGCATCGGGCGCAGTCTCGTCAAATTTAAAAGCAATGTTTTTATTGGTTAGCAATTGGTGTAGCGGATCGATGGCCTTGCGGATGGTTTTACAAATATCACCTTCGGCTGGGTAGATTTTCTGCTTGCCGGTCTCGAACTTCTCAAGGTCAAGGATTTTATCGATCAAACGGTTGAGGCGGTCTGATTCTGAAATGATGTTCTGCAGGAATTGTTTGCGTAAAGCCTCGGGAATTTCGTCGTCGTCGTGTAAAATTTCGCTCGCGGCGCGTATGGCGGTAATGGGCGTGCGCAACTCATGGGTGACTGTGTCAAGGAATTCGTCTTTCTGCTTGTCTTTGGTCATCAGCGATTCATTGGCTTTTTTGAGCTGTGCCGAGATTTCCTTGAGCTCTCGCGAGGTTTCGATGAGTTTCTTATTGACGATGATGTTCTCTTTGGATTCCTCTAAAATCCGCAGCACTTCGGGCAAACTGATCTTGTCCTCCTTGGTTACGCCCTCAATCAGGATTTTGGCCGAAGCTGTCCCGATATGACCTGTGAGCAGATTCTCGGCAAACTTGATCAGTCGCGAATCGGCCATGGTATTGTCTTTGTCGATGTTGTATTTCATGCTAAAGATGCGTGGCGCCCGTTGGGTACGTTCTTCACCCAAAAAACGAGTGAGCACTTTCTCGATGTCCTTGACATAAGCCGTTCCTTTCCAGACAAAAGCATTCTCATGGTTGTTGATGTAGCGGTTGATATCCACATACATCTCGGCATAATTGCGTTCGCGGTAATCTCCTTTAAAACTAACTGATACGAGCAAGTACACCATGAAGTTGAAAAACAAGCTCCAGAACAACGAATGCGGAATGGGTTCCAGATAATCCAGCCCAAACAATTCAAAAGGTTTGAGTAGTTTGAATCCAAACAAGCCATCCATGAAAGAGCTTGCCGAGAGTCCCTGGTTCAGGAAAAATGGAAACATCAAGGTATAAGTGGTTATCGCCATCCCTGCAACCACTCCCCAAATAGCGCCTTGCACCGAACCGCGTTTCCAGAACAATGCCCCAAAGAACGCTGGTCCAAGCTGGGCAATAATGACAAACGAAATCATCCCAACCGAAACCAAAGAGAAATCAATCAAAAAATATCGGTAAAAAATATACGCGAGTATGATGAGCAAAAAGATTCCGAGCCTTCTAATGTTGACGATGCGAATGGCGTTATCTTCCTTGTTCTTTGTTTTTAAAGCATCGAGGTAACCATAAGGAATCAAAAGGTTGTTAATCAACATGGTTGATAAGGTAATCGACGACACGATAATCATTGAAATCGCCGCCGAAAACCCACCTATAAAAACCAGCACAGTCATAAGATCGTTGTTAAACAATTGCGGAATCAAAAGCGAAAACATATCGGGATTCAATCCCTGTTTGTCAAACAGGATATTGCCGCCCCACGCAATCGGATAGACGAAAATGTTGAACAGCAGCAAATACAATGGGAAAATCCAGATTGCCTTGCGGACGTGTTTTTCGGTGTGGTTCTCTACAACGGTCATGTGAAATTGCCGTGGTAAAAGGAAGATCGCGAACAAGGACAGGACGCAGAACATAAACCAGTTCATGCCGCCTTCAAGCCCTCGTATGGTATTCTTTTCCTTGAATCCGTCGAGTAGCGAGGCCTTGCTGTAGATGTCATGAAATCCATCGAAAACTACATAAGTCACATAAAGGCCAAGCACCAGGAAAACCATTAGCTTGATCAGCGATTCGAGCGCGATGGCGGTGACTATACCCTTTCTTTTCTCCGAGGCATCACCGTAACGGGTTCCGTAAAACGACGCGAAAAGCGCCAGAATAAATGCCACATAAGTAGCGGCGTCGTTCAAGACATTACTGGAGTTTTCGGTCTGGGTAACCACATGGAAAGTCTCGGATATCGCCTTGAGCTGCAATCCCACATAAGGCAGGATGGCGACGATGCAGATCAGTGTCACCATAGCGCCTAGGAATCGGCTGTTGCCGTAACGCAGCGAAATAAAATCGGCAATACTCGAGATTTTATTGACCCTTGAGATTCGGATGATTTTCTTGAGCACGATGATCCAAACCGGAAAAATAAGTACAGGTCCCAAGTAAATTGGAATGTAATTAAGTCCCGATTTTGCTGCCACGCCAATGCTTCCGTAATACGTTCAGGCCGTACAATAAACGGCGAGCGAAAACGAATACACATAGGCATTGTTGGTCCATTTGGAGTTCTTTTTCTTTTCGGCCCATTGCGCCACGAAGAACTGGAAACCCAGGTAGCCTAAAAGAATCGCTATAAGGCCGAGGTTACTCATTGTACTTAGTAATGATGATAAACGAAACGACAGCCGATGCCAGCCAAATAGAAAATACATAAAAAAGGATCACCGGAAAACCCAAAAATTCCTCAGCCGAATTGAACAACAGCAACAATGGGAGATTGAATGCCATCAGCAAAATCAGGCTCATGAGGATTAACTTCTGTAAGTGTCGCTTTTTCATGATACTAAAAACAGTCCCTGGACTTGAAATCCAGAGACTGTGATTTTAAATTAATGGTGTTGTTTGGGTTTGTCGTATTCGCCCATGAGCGCGTAATAGCCAAAGGTTCCGAGGCCCAAAACGATGAGCGGCGTCAACACAAAGAGGATGATGATCCCAAACACGAGGTCGTCTTGTTTTCCTGAAAGGAATTTGGGCAACCCAAACTCGAAGATGCAAAAATAGGCGGCAGCGACTGCGAGTCCGAGCCAGACCATTCCCAAAGCTCTTTTTAACTGATTCATAAGGATGGTTTTAAATGTGAATATTTTTCTTGTTATTGGAAATATAGATCATTCCGATGACGAAACAGACCGCGGCAATGACAATCGGGTACCACAAGCCTTCGAGGTAGAATTCGGGGTCGCCAGCATCTTTGGCATGGGTCACAAAATAGGTAGAAATCGCGGGCAGCAAACCGCCAAAGATTCCGTTACCCACGTGATAAGGCAATGACATTGAGGTGTAGCGGATTTTGGCCGGGAACATCTCCACGAGGAACGCTGCGATTGGGCCGTACACCATGGTCACGAAAATCACCTGGATGAAGATCAGGAAAATGAGCATCCACTCGTCTGTTTTGTTGATGTTGACGGTGGTTTTGGTATCCGATTTGACCTTGCCGTCTACCATTAGCGGTTGTCCATTTTCAAGAGTGACGGTCTTGATTTCCAGCCATGTGGTTCCGTCGGTAAATTCCTTGTGTGTCGTATAAACAGAGTCCTTACCGGCTTTACTGTTCTCCTTGAGTTCGGCAAGGAATGTGGTTTTTTGCGTAATCTCTGTTTTATTCTTGACGTTCGTGGTCTCGTACATCTGTTTGTAGATGGGTCGGTATAGCAATATTGCCAATAGCATTCCTCCCATCATGATGAATTTTCGGCCCATCTTGTCGCTTAACCAACCGAACAATATGAAGAACGGTGTACCGATAATCAACGCGATACCCAATAAAGTATCGACTTGGGAGGAATCTATAGACATGACGGTTTTCATGAAATTCATGGCGTAGAATTGCCCGGTGTACCAAACCACACCTTGTCCCATCGTAGCGCCAAATAGCGCCAGTAAAACAAATTTGAGGTTGTAACGGTTCCCGAAACTTTCCTTCAGCGGATTGGTACTGGTTTTTCCTTCGGATTTCGCTTTGGCAAAAACCGGAGACTCCGACATATTCTTACGGATCAGGTAGGAAACGCCCACCATGATAATCGAAACCCAGAACGGCACACGCCATCCCCAGGCATCAAATTCCTCAGGACTTAAAAGGTTTTTAGTAGCGAGAATCACCATGAGTGAAATGAACAATCCAACAGTGGCTGTTGTTTGAATCCATGAAGTCCAGTATCCGCGTTGCCCTACCGGAGCGTGTTCGGCTACGTAAGTGGCGGCACCGCCGTATTCTCCGCCCAGTGCCAATCCTTGGAGCAGACGCAGAATCAATACCAGTAAGGGCGCCATGAACCCGATGGTTTCATAACTTGGGATGCATCCGATGAGAAATGTCGCGCCGCCCATCAATAACAAAGTCACCATGAACGTGTATTTGCGCCCGATGAGATCGCCGAGCCTGCCAAAGAAAAGTGCACCGAAAGGGCGTACCACAAATCCTGCGGCAAAAGTAGCCAGGGTAGAGAGAAAGGCGGCGGTTGGGTTATCCGAAGGGAAAAACTTGGTGGAAATCACTACGGCAAGGCTTCCGAAAATATAGAAATCATACCATTCGATCATGGTGCCCATCGAGGAAGCCGAAATTACTTTCCAAATTCCTTTTGTAGATCTGTTAGTCATATAATTGGTTTTAAGTTTGGTTTATAGGTAAATCTGCAATTGTACAATAAATTCTCCCCTGCTTCCATCGATTGTGTTCTTGGCAGAATACACCGGACGGCTTGAATATTGGGTGGTAATTTTGGCATGGTGCCCATCGAGGAAAAAATTCGCACCCGCATCAAACTGCGTACTCGATTTGTCCAACGCTTCAAAATTCTTATAGGTCACGGCTCCAAAAGGCTGTACCCTTACAACAGGTTTCTCGGCCTTGCATGGCAAAAGAAAACCAGCCTGGGTGTACCAAATGGTTCCTGTTCCTATGGATGCCTGAGTATTTCCTGCTCCCGCCAAGGCTTTGGTTCCGGTAAACGCAGGATCGGCAACCCCAACATTCATGATTCCAATATTACGCAAATAATTTGGTCCGAAGTCATAATTGTAATAGACACTATAAGCAGTGACGGCCATTTTCTTTTCTTTTTTACCGATCGGAAGGTCTACAAAGGCATCGGCGGCAAAAAGCTGGATGTCATGTTTTTCTATTTTAGAATTGACCGAAGTGCGTGTGCCGTCCTGGGCGTTGTAGAATCCTGCACCGATGTTGAACACGCGTTTGGTACCGAGGTAACTGCCTACCTTATAAGGAAGTAGATTCGATTCGGTGTCCAGGAATTGGTATTCAAAATAACCCGCCTTAGACCATTCTGTATTGCCCGAATTGTCTACAGCAACGGCTTTGGCCGGATCGGTTACGTCTACCGGCGGGGTGTTGGTCGAGAAAGGTTTGTTGGCGCTCACACGATATTCGAACTTGCCAAATTTTCCCTTGGCGAACAATCCCATCTGGCGGCCAAATTGGTCTGAGTTGTCGATCAAAGGCCAGTTGAAAATGGGTTCATCGACCATGAGCATATTCAAGGTAGAAGACATCGTTGCGCGTGACAAGCCCATGTAATAATGCAATCCGCCACCAAAAGAAAGGCTGAATTTCTTGTCTTTTTCGGGTAAAATGAGTGCATACTCGTTCCAGGTATCGTGAAAAAACATCCCGGGTTTTTTGCCTACGCCATAACCGCCGGTTCCGATACTTCCGCTCGCACCACCGCTGGTGAAACTTTGATTGTTGATCCCGAAATGCGTCACAATCATGTACCTTTTAGACAACTGTGCGTAAATCAAAAAACGCAAACGCCGGTTCCCTATGTCGGTACTCTTGGTTGCGGGTTCGTCGGCAATCATTGTCCCGGGATTCATTTGACTCGAGCGGAGCCAGATTTGGTTCCAGGCAATAAAGCGCATGTACTTGGTTCCGTCTTCATTGAGGTTGAATTTCATCCCACTGCCGTAATCGGTAGCGCCCTGGCTAAAGCCCGACACCCAAATTACCGACAGTAAGGCGGCTGTAATAATTCTTTTCATAATAAATAAAAATTAGGTTTGTTTGGTTAGATAGCTGCAGCCAAATTCAATTTTTATGTAGAAGAAAAAAATTATGGTATATGTTTTTGTAAAATAGTATAGTTATTGTTTAAAACGCTCCCATTTTATAAGCATAAATTTGTCCCCGAGTTCTGTGATTATCATACCGGCACCCGACAAAAGCTCTTTGTTTTTGATGTATTCAATGAGCTCTAAATGGTTAAAAATCTTGTAAGTAGGATGATAATCGCCATGCGACGGTTTTTTGATTTTGTACTCCTTGACCCAATTGCTCACCGTAACGTGCGAAACCCCGATAACTCAAGCCTTCCAGATACAACTGCAAAGCTTTGGTGACATAGTAATCATCGATCTTTTTACCGAGTTTATTTACCGTAAAGTAATAGTTACATTTTTTACACAAATACCTTTGCCGGTCTTTGATGACACCG
This sequence comes from Bacteroidota bacterium, assembly GCA_029561105.1. Lineage (GTDB taxonomy): Bacteria > Bacteroidota > Bacteroidia > Flavobacteriales > Flavobacteriaceae > Flavobacterium. The sequence continues at coordinate 17,307 of JAKQJQ010000176.1, read as the reverse complement.
CTTTTAACAACTTTTTGGTTTTGACACTTCGGACAGGCTAAAACATCCATGTATATAATTTTTGCATAAGTATACTTATTTTGCAATAATTTTTTTAAACGATAGTACAGTATTTTTTCAGTTTTTTTAGGAGGTCTCTATTTTATTAGGGTTTTTATTCCGATATCGATTTTTATTGCACGATGCATTGGCTTTTACCTCTCAATGGTTTTTTAGCTACGAAGCGGGTTTTTAATCTCCAAAAATTGAAAGTTTACTGATAATTTTACGTTATTTGTAGCAACTAACTTTGAACTTGCAATGGAATTCAATCCACAAGAAATAGATCCAAAGGCCATTTACAAACTACTCACCGGAATCATCATCCCAAGACCTATAGGTTGGGTGTCGAGCATCAGCACGGATGGCATCCCAAATCTCGCCCCTTTTTCGTTTTTCAATGCCGTTGGCGACGACCCGCCACACCTGATGTTTTCGGCTTCTGCCCACGGGAAAGCCAATAAGGATACACTCAACAATGTACTGGCCACTAAGCAATTTGTGGTAAATATGGTCACCGAGGAGCTCACCGAGCGCATGAACCTCACCGCACATCCATTGCCCACGCATGAAAGCGAGTTTGAGTTTGCAGGCGTAACACCGATTGTATCAATCAAGGTAAAGCCGCCGCGTGTTCTAGAAAGTCCCATCACCATGGAGTGCGAACTTGTACATCATTACACGCTCGAGGACAACAAATTCGGTGGGTCAACGATCCTTATCGGCCGTATTGTAATGTTCCATGTCAATGATGAATTGCTGTTGGAAGATTACAAGATCAACCTCGACCTGTACCAGCCGGTTTCACGCCTTGCCGGTCACCATTATTCTAAATTAGGGGAGTTGTTCTCCATCAAAAGAGTTTAACCACGCCGTACTTGCGGCTTAGCGATACATTATGAAAGTAACAGTAATTGGCGGCGGACCTGGCGGATTGTATAGCGCAATCTTAATCAAAAAAGCCATTCCCGATGCCCAAATAGACGTCTATGAACGCAACAAACCCGACGATAGCTTTGGATTTGGTGTAGTCTTTTCGGATGAAACACTGAGTGAATTCCTGATGCGCGACCCCAAGTCGTATGATTTGATCCGCAGCCGTTTTGCCTATTGGGACAACCTGGATGTGGCGCGTGACGGCGAGGTAGTTCGCATTACAGGCAACGGATTTTGCGGTTGCTCCCGCAAGACGTTACTACAATTGCTGCAACAGCGCTGCAGCGAAGAAGGTGTACAATTACACTTTGAGCATCCCATAGAAGACGTTTCCCAGTTCAAGGATTCAGACTATATCATTGCCTGCGACGGTATCAACAGCGGCATCCGTGAGCAATTCCAGAAAGCATTCGGGACCAAGATTGAACTCCGTAAGAACAAATTCGTCTGGCTCGGCTCGACCAAACCGCTCGACGCCTTTACCTATTTTTTCAAGACTACCGTCTATGGGACTTTCGTGGCGCACACCTACCAATACGAGGAAGGCATGAGTACCTGGATTTTTGAATGTACCGAGAATACCTGGCAAAATGCCGAGTTCGAAACCGCCGATGAAAGCGATACCATCCAAAAGCTATCGGCGATTTTTGCCGAGGAACTCGATGGTCATGAACTCATTTCAAACAAATCCCATTGGCGCCAATTCCCGGCAATTATCAACGACAAATGGAGCAAAGACAATATCGTATTGCTTGGTGATGCCAAAGCCACGGCCCACTACTCTATCGGTTCGGGTACCAAACTCGCTATGGAATGCGCCATTGCACTGGCCGACTCCATTATCGAATTCGGGACCAACCGTAAAAAAGCATTCGCACAATATGAAACACTGCGCCGTAACCGTGTAGAAATGATCCAGCATGCGGCCAATGTCTCGCTCCAATGGTTTGAGGACATGGACCGTCACATCCAACACGATTTCATGCAGTTTGCTTTTGGTGTGATGACACGCTCCAAAAAGGTTACCTTTGAAAATCTCGCCTTGCGTGACCCTTCGTTTACAGAAAAAGTACTCACTGAGTTCAATTGCAGCATAGGGAATTTTCAAATCAAGACACCAGCTGCGTTTACCTCTTTTACGCTGCGCGATATGCAACTCAAAAACCGCATTGTGATGTCGCCCATGGGGCAATATGCCGCCGAAAGTGGTCTGGTATCTGACTGGCATCTGGTACACTACGGTGCGCGCGCAACAGGTGGCGTGGGGTTGATCATTGCCGAAATGACGGCTGTGTCAAAAAAAGGACGTATCACTTTAGGTTGTCCTGGTATATGGTCTGAAAAACAAACGGTTGAATGGAAACGCATTGTAGATTATATCCACAGAAATAGTAAATCAAAGATTGGTATCCAACTCGGACATTCGGGCAGGAAAGGTTCGATTAACGTCCCTTCTGTAGGTGCCAACATTCCGCTTGCAAAAAGCTGGGAATTGATTTCGGCTTCTGCCATCCCATTTGCCGAAACCTCGGCCACGCCCAGGGAAATGACAGTGACCGACATGGAAAAGGTGATTGCCGAATTCGTCAACGCCACCATCAACGCCGATGAAGCCGGATTCGACATGATTGAATTGCAGGCACACCACGGCTTTTTGCTTGCTTCATTTTTATCACCTTTGACCAATATCCGCAAGGACGAATTTGGCGGAAACATCCAGAACCGGATCAAATTCCCGTTGCAGGTTTTCCAGGCCATGCGTGAAGTATTTACAGAAAACAAACCTATGTCGGTGCGTGTTTCGGCCTCGGATTGGGCAGAAAACGGGATTACAGAAGACGAAATCGTGTTTGTTTGCGAGGCGTTTAAGAATGCCGGCGCCGACATCATCAACGTGTCTACGGGAAATACCGTGGCGCACCAGCAACCGCAAATTGGCAGGATGTGGCAGACGCCGTTCTCTGATTTGATCCGCAACAGCGCACACATTCCTACCATTACAACGGGCTATATTCAGGATATTGACCAAATCAACACAATCCTGTTGAACGGTCGGGCCGATTTGGTCGCGCTCGGAAGGCCGTTGTTGCTCGATCCAAACTTTGTACGACACGCACAAGCTTACGAGCAATACAAGCCCTCCGATATTCCAAACCAATACACTGCTGGGACTTCGCATCTCTACCCATTGCACGCTGCACAAAGGACAGCGGTAGAAAATATGAAGAAAGCGCTCAAACCCGAAAGCCACAAGAAATGAGATTGAAACGGTATTTGCTATTGATTTTGGTTCCGCTGGCGATGCGCTCACAAAATGAGCATACCATAGACAGCGGCGACTCAACGTTACACTTCAGGACTTTCGGCACCGGTAAACCGTTACTCATCATCAACGGCGGACCGGGTATGAATAGTGAAGGCTTTTCGGGGATTGCAGCCGAATTGTCGAAATTGGGTTACCAAGCCATCACCTACGACCAACGCGGCACCGGACAATCGATTGTACCAAAAATTGATGAAACCCGTATCACCATGGATCTTATGGCATCCGACATGGAAAACCTTCGCAAACACCTCAAGATTGAAAAATGGAGCTTGCTCGGGCATTCGTTCGGAGGGATTATGGCTGCCTATTATGCCGCGAAGTATCCGACAGCTATTGACAAAATCATCTTTTCGTCTTCGGGAGGCATCGATATGGATTTTACCACTTATATAGGAAGTACCGTACGGGCCAACCTTACCAAAACCCAGCGCGACAGCCTGGATTATTACCAAAGCAAACGCGAAAGCGGCGACCTTTCAATCGAAACCTTGAAAAATCGAGCACGTTTTCTCGCGAATGCATACGTTTACGACAAAAGCAAGGCACCGACTATTGCAGCGCGGCTCATCCAGATTAACTTTGATGTAAACAGGTTGGTAATCAACAACCTGCATAAAATTGGCTATGATTGCGCCAAAAGTTTCAGCCATTTCAAGCAACCGGTTTTGGTTTTGCAAGGCAAGAACGACATCATCAAAATCCGCACAGCCCAGGCCATCGCCAGAGCTTTTCCCAACTCAAAACTGGTGCTCATGGACCGTTGTGCCCATTATGGCTGGCTCGACGTCCCTAAAATTTACATGGATACGGTCAAAAGTTTTTTAAACAGTTGAAATGAAAGATTATCAGGACAATTTTGCCCACGACAGTTTGCCGGACACAAGCCTGCAACCCGATTACCTATACAATCAGCAGCAATTTCAACAGCCCGAAATGCTCAACTGCGTAGCGCGTCTGCTTGACGATCATATTCAAAACGGTCACGGCGATGCCATTTGCCTGCGGACCTTTGAGAGCAACTGGACTTATCGTGAATTGTATGAAAAATCCAACCAGATTGCACAAGTGCTCATTGAAGACTTGGGATTACAATCGGGCAACCGCGTACTGATCCGTTCGGCCAATAACCCCATGATGGTGGCTTGCTGGTTCGGAATTTTGAAAGCAGGAGGTATTGTCGTGGCTACGATGCCGCTGTTGCGCGCCAAGGAATTGACAACTATTATAGAATGTGCCGAAATTTCGCATGTTTTATGCGATGTCCATCTGGAATCAGAAATTGACCTGGTACAATCGTCTTTCCTCAGACGCGTCTGCAAATACGATGGCACCGGACACAATGCTTCGGAACTCGAAAACCACATGGCAACGAAAGCCAAAACTTTTGCGAATTTTCATTCCAAGGCAGACAGTGTGGCGCTCATAGGCTTTACGTCGGGTACCACCGGGCTCCCGAAAATGACGGCGCATTACCATAAAGACATTCTCAACATCTGCGAGGCGTTCCCACAATTTTCGTTGCAACCAACTCCCGATGACATCTTTACAGGAAGCCCACCGATTGGGTTTACCTTTGGGCTCGGCGGATTGGTTTTGTTTCCGTTGTATTTTGGAGCATCGACCTTTTTGATAGACAAGCCAAGTCCCGATTTGTTGCTCGAGGCAATCCAAAATCACAAAATATCCATTTGCTTTACAGCACCAATAGCCTGGAGGATCATTACCGCCAAAGTACGTGATTACGACATCTCAAGCCTGCGCAAATGCGTGTCGGCCGGAGAAACCTTGCCATTAAAGGTTTGGCAGGATTGGTATGATGCGACCGGGCTCAAAATCATTGACGGTATCGGCGCGACCGAAATGCTGCACATCTTCATCTCGTCGAACGAGTCGAACATGCGTCCCGGCGCCACAGGCTTGCCCGTAACCGGATACGAATCCAAGATCATTGACACCAACGGAAGCGAACTTCCCAGTAATGAACCAGGTCGGCTGGCCGTGCGTGGCATCACCGGCTGCAAGTATCTCAACCGACCAGACAAGCAAATGGAATATGTCGAGAGCGGTTGGAATATTACCGGTGATATCTACAAAAAAGACGAGGACGGCTATTTCTGGTTTATTGCACGTGGAGACGACATGATTATTTCGTCGGGTTATAACATCGCCGCGATTGAAGTAGAGAGCGTGCTTTTGACTCACGAAGATATCCTGGAATGTGCCGTCGTGGGTTTGCCCGATGAAGAACGCGGGATGCTCGTTTGCGCACACATTGTCCTCAAGGAAACAAGTAAAGCATCGGATGAATTTTCAAAATCCATCCAGCATTGGTTCAAGGAAGTAGCCGCGCCTTATAAATATCCGAGGGTAATTTATTTTACAGAACAATTGCCCAAAACAGAGACTGGAAAAATACAACGATTTAAGCTCAAATAAATGAACCAGACCTTCACCAAAACCCAAAAAATCCGCTTCAAACACGTCGATTTCGCCGGTATTGTCTTCTACCCGCGTTTCCTTGAAATGCTCAATGACCTGGTAGAAGATTGGTTCGAGGAAGCACTCGACAGGCCGTTTTCGAAAATCCACCAAACCAACGGCATCCCCACGGTCGATCTCAAAGTACAGTTCAAAAAAGCAGCGCGTATTGGCGATGTGCTTGAAAAGTCGCTTTGGGTCGTTAAACTCGGCGGTTCATCGGTCACCTTTGCTTTTCGTTTTACGCATGCCGATGGCGCGACCTGTCTTGAAGGCGAAGCGACTTTGGTCAACGTAGCGCTCGACAAAGATGGCAACGGAATCAAAGCCGAAGCATTTTCAGACGATACCCGAGCCCGCATTAACAAATACCTGTGGGATTAACCGCGCTCCAACCATTCATCATTTAAAATTTATCATTTAAAATTTCCAAAATGGAGTTCCCAAAATTCAAAGCCGCCACCGTACAGACGTCACCCGTTTTCCTCAATGTAGAAAAAACGGTAGACAAAGCCATTTCGTTTATCGTTGAAGCGAGCGCAAACGGTGCCCAACTCATCGCCTTTCCCGAAGTGTTTGTTGCCGGTTACCCCTATTGGAACTGGATCATGACTCCGGTTCAAGGCAGCAAATGGTACGAGCAACTCTATAAAAATTCGGTAGCGGTTACCGATCCGGCGATTGGCAGGGTTTTCCAAGCGGCGAAAACCAACAACATTACCGTGGTCATTGGAATCAACGAGCGCGGCGACAGTTATGGCGAGATCTACAACACCAATTTAATCATTGACAACCACGGAAAATTGATCGGCAAACATCGCAAACTTGTGCCTACCTGGGCAGAAAAACTCACCTGGACTTCGGGCGATGGTTCGTCATTAAAAGTATATAAAACAGAAATCGGCCCAATCGGAACCTTGGCTTGTGGTGAAAACACGAATACCTTGGCTCGTTTCACGCTATTGTCGCAAGGCGAGCTCATCCATATTGCCAATTACATTTCACTGCCGGTGGCTCCACCCGATTACAATATGGCAGAAGCGATCAAGATCCGTGCGGCGGCGCATTCGTTTGAAGGAAAATTGTTCACAATTGTCTCCTGTTCTACCATTTCAAAAGAAATTATGGATGCCCTAAAACCCGATGTTCCTAATGTCGACGAATTGCTCACGCGAAAAAATTCTGCGTTTTCGGGCTTCATTGGCCCAAATGGTGCTGTGATTGGCGAACCGTTGATCGATGATGAAGGTATGGCCTACGCCGATATCGATCTTGAAAAATGCATCCAACCCAAACAAATGCACGATATTCTGGGGCATTACAACCGCTTTGATATTTTCGATTTGCGGGTGAATGTGGCACCCACGCGAAAAATCACGTTCATCGACAATCATGAAGATTTCAATAAAAAATAACACGCCCGAAATTTGATTTCTGGAACGGGTCACGCACCACGCTACGATTTTAATGCTGCTCGCGCAGGTTTGCATTGCCGCGCTACTCGTTCCGCTACACCATAGAGTAGAACATTGGGCGACGAAGAAACTCGTCGAAAAAATCAAGCAAATTCGCCTTGCCAACGCCAAGAAAACCATTGAACAACTCGAAGAAAAATCGTAAGTTTGGGCTTCTAAACCGTTAGTATATGGAAGGGAAATATTCTGATGACCAAATTGGTCGTGCTCGCGTAAAAGACACACCCGAACTTGAAGCCTATTACAAAGAACTCGAAGCGTTGGGTGCCGGCGCGCTCTGGACGGTTGCCAATGACATCGAACCTTGGGAACCACGAACTTCTTCTATCCCAATGCTTTGGAAGTATGACGACCTGCGCAGCCTCGTACTCAAATCATCAGAACTCGTCACTCCCGAACAAGCTGGTCGCCGCGTAGTATATCTGGTCAACGACAAACGCAAGGATGTTTCGGCCGCCGTTGGTTGGCTCTACACGGGAATCCAGGTGACGCGTCCCGGCGAAAGTACTTCGGCACACCGTCACAAAGCCTCTGCGTTGCGTTTCATTATGGAAGGCTCTAAAGGCTACACGGTAGTGGACGGAAACAAGATCATGCTCGAAGTCAATGATTTTGTCATCACGCCCAATTCTACCTGGCATGAACACGGTGTAGAAGCCGACGGACAAACCTGCATCTGGCAGGACGGGCTCGATATTCCGCTGGTCAACGCGCTCGAAGCCAACGATTACGCGGTGTATGACGGCAAACAGCCTTTGGTGGCACCGGTCAATCATTCGCCGATGACCTTTGGTGGCGCTGGCTTAATCCCGCCCGATATCCATTGGGACAAACCCTATTCGCCCTTGTTTAAGTATTCCTGGAAAAATGTGTATCCGGCTTTGCTCGAATCGGCAAAAGTCAATGAAGGCTCGGCTTTCGATGGTATCCTGATGCGGTACACCAACCCGCTTACCGGCGGACACGTCATGCAAACCATGGGCGCATCGATACAACTTTTGCGCGCCGCAGAACATACCAAAGCGCACAAGCATACCGGTTCATTCGTGTACCAGTGCGCCAAAGGCAACGGCTATTCTGTGATTGGCGGCAAACGCTATGACTGGAAAGAGCGCGATATTTTCTGTGTTCCGAGTTGGGAATACCACGAACACGTCAATCTTTCTGATTCGGACGACGCTGTGCTGTTTTCGTTCAACGATTTGCCGGTTATTGAAAAACTCGGGTTGTACCAGGAAAAGGAATACCCCGAAAATGGCGGATTTCAGATTATCAATAATTAGAAGCCGGGAACCTGCTATCCGTTGCAATCTTTTTTGTTTTGTCAGTCCGAGAGCAGTCGAGGAATCTATTCCAACAAAAAAGGATTTCCACTGCTATCAGGGCTAGGGTTTCTGCCTCACTTTAACATTCGTTGTTCGTTGTTCATTATTCGAACTTCAAATTTTAAAAATGTTGAACATCGATTAACGAACCAAAAACTTTGAAATAAATAATGAAACTACTCACCTACCAAACCCAAAATTCGGGAGCACGCCTCGGATTGATCCATCAAAACACCGTCGTCGATATCGCTAATTTTGGCGACGTGATGCAATTTTCGCTGCCTGATTCGATGTTGGGGCTTATCGATCGCGGTCACGAAATCATTGGCGAAATTGAAGCGCTGTTGCAAAAAGTAGATCCGGGCGACCTCAAAGGGATTTCTTTTGCGATGGATGAAATCACGATCCTCGCTCCGATCCCAAAACCGCGCAAGAATATTATTGGGATTGGGCTTAACTATACAGAGCATGTCGCCGAAAGCGCACGTACTTTGGATACTTCTAAGGAGTTGCCGCAACAACCCGTGATTTTCTCGAAACCGCCAACAACCGTTACGGCAACCAACACGTACATTTTGCACAATACCAAACTCACCCAGCAATTGGATTGGGAAGTAGAACTAGCAGTGGTAATTGGCAAAAAAGGAAAATACGTCAAGAAAGAAGAAGCACTGGATTACGTTTTTGGTTACACCATCATCAATGACATTTCGGCGCGTGATTGCCGACGTGCCGGGCAATGGATCGTCTCTAAAGGCCAGGATACCTTTGCGCCAATGGGACCGTTATTGATTACGGCAGATGAATTTGGCGACCCGCACAACGTAAACCTGTCGCTCAAGGTCAACGGCGTTGAGAAACAGAACTCCAATACCAGCTTCATGCTGTTCAATGTCAATGAACTTATCGAAGATTTGAGCACAGTGTTTACCCTGGAACCCGGAGACATTATCGCCACGGGAACGCCTGCCGGTGTTGGTGCCGGACGCAATCCGCAGGAATGGATGTGGGATGGTGATGTGGTTGAAGCTACAGTTGAGGGAATCGGGACCTTGGTCAATACGGTCAAAGAAATCACGCCATGAAAGGAGTTGTAATTTTGCTTCTCGCGATAGTGATGCCGTTTCTGGGTCGATCGCAAAAGAAGCTGTTGCCTTTAGACGATCCAAAAAAAGCCATCAATCTCTCGTTTGAGAAATACCGCCAGGCATTAACCGATGAAAAATGGGAAGCGGCAGCGCAATGGCTTGACAAAGGCACAAGCGATTATTATCATAATTTGCTCGGATGGATCCGGTTTGCCGACTCCACACAAGTTCAAAGTCTGCCCGTTGCGGATAAGTTTTCTGTGCTTGTTGTGCGACAGCGGATACCACGTGGGCAAATCGCAACGCTCGATGCCCGAGCACTTTTCGTGTATCTTTCGCAGATAGGGATCACGGGCAAAAAGCAATTTGTCCACAATACCATCGGCAATATTAAGATAAATGGCAATACCGCAACCGCACAACTGTTTGTCATGAGTAAACCGCAACCGTTCTTTATACAATTCAATGACGAAAATGGCTGGAAAATAAACCTTGGTGCGATTTTCACGGATACGCAAACCGCAATGCTACAAATGGCCGAGAAAAAACAATTGTCTGAGACGAAGTTTGTTCTAAATACAATAAAATGGGATGGCACGAAAGAATCTGACGCTGCCGTCTGGAAACCTACTAATTAATTTGTGATGAAAAAATACAGAATTGGACAAATCGTCCCCTCATCTAACGTAACAATGGAGACCGAAATCCCGGCGATTTTCAGATCGCGCGAGACGATTTTACCCGAGCGTTTTACATTTCACTCGAGCAGGATGCGCATGAAAAAAGTCACCAAAGAGGAGCTTGAAGCCATGGATGCGATGAGTCTTAAATGCGCACAGGAATTATCGGATGCGCACGTAGACGTGATGGGTTACGCCTGTCTGGTGGCCATTATGAGCATGGGACGCGGCTATCATTGCGTCTCGGAGGTGAACCTGCACCAGGAAACGGTGGTCAACGACTTCCCTACCCCGATTGTCACGAGCGCCGGTGCGCTCATTAATGGGCTTAAGGTATTGGGCGCGAAAAAGGTTTCGATCATTACGCCGTACATGCGCCCGCTTACGGATTTGGTGGTAGATTATATCGAGCATCAGGGATTTGAAGTCGTGGATTCGATTGCCCTTGAGATTCCAGACAATCTTGAGGTGGCGGCACAAGACCCAATGAACTTGCTTGAAATATACAAACGACTTGATTTGACGGGCGTGGATGTGTTGGTGGCATCAGCCTGCGTGCAGATGCCTTCGCTGGAAGCGATTGATTTGATCGAGAAGGAAATCGGGATTCCCGTGACTTCGGCGGCGGTGTGCACCACTTATGAGATGATGAAAAAACTGGGTATTGAAGCAAAATCTGCCATTGGCGGTAGTTTATTGAGCGGAAAATACTGACCACAATCCTTTTTAAAAATGTCCGTCAAATGGGCGAGAATATTGTAAGAATCTAAAGATTATACATAAAACTTTTGAAAGTTGTTTTAAAGAAATTTGTAGTGCGATGTTGAAACATTACAAATTATGGAACTGACCAAATATTACCTGATACTTAGTCTTTGCTATCTGAGAAACCATCTAATCAATTGCGTATGTCTTTATCTCTAACCCCGATTGAGCGCGTTGCCACAATCTCAAAGGAAGATTTTTACAACAACTACGTTAGAAAGCAAAAGCCTCTGGTTATTGAGCGGCTCACGGCTGATTGGCCGGCTTTTGAAAAGTGGAATTTTCAATACATGAAGACGGTTGCCGGTGAAAAGACGGTGCCGTTGTATGACGATCGGCCGGTGTCGCATAACGATGGGTTCAACCAGGCGCACGCGCAGATGAAAATGGCCGACTATATCGAGTTGTTGCAATCCAAACCCACCAATTACCGTATTTTTTTGTACAACCTGATGAAACGGGTACCCAAATTGCGCGACGACTTCAAGTGGCCCGACGTGGGATTGAAGCTTATTAGACAGCTGCCCATGCTGTTCTTTGGCGGAACCAATTCGCGGGTATTCATGCATTACGACATCGACTACTCGAACATACTCCATTTTCATTTTCAGGGTGTCAAGCAATGCATTTTGTTTGCGCCCGACCAAACCCCTTATTTGTATAAAATTCCGCATGCACTGATTGCCCATGAAGCGATGGATTTGGACAATCCCGATTTTGAACAATGGCCCGCGCTCGAAAAAGCAAATGGCCTGGTTACACAACTCAAGCATGGTGAAATGCTTTATATGCCCGAAGGATACTGGCATTACATGAAGTATCTTACGCCGGGTTTTTCTATGAGTTTACGGGCGTTTCCGAGAAAAATAAGCAACATCGCCAATGCGGTCTACAATATCTTGATCATGCGGCATTTTGATAACTTCATGCGCAAATACAAAGGCAAGGATTGGATCGACTATAAGAACGCCAGAGCTATTGAAAATACGCACAGGAATTTAAACTTTAGTGAGCGTCGGATGAGCGCTTAACCGGTAGCGGAATTATACAAAGTTTCAGTCAAACTTCATAACACACCCGCCAGTTGCATGTTTTACTTTTATAAAACTATTTTAAAACAATCATCTATGGGAACATTACCAAACCAAAATTCTGGCGGCCAACAAAGGCATGACGGACAGAAAAACTACCAACACTCCAACCAGCGCAATAAAGATCACAATAGAAACGATACGCGCAATCACGAGTATAAAGATTACGAAGAATCATTGACCAATGATGCCAATTTTGAAGAGGGAAAGCCAGTAGCCGACGATTTGGATTTCTCCGACAACAATGAAAATGTAAATCGCGACGAAAACAAAGACTAACCCTAAAAAACAACTTTATGAACGGATTTTTTAAAACACTTATTGCGGGTTACGGAGCTAAAAAACTAGGTGGAGGCTGCTTCGGGATGATTATCGTATTTATTCTTATTTATTGGCTACTCGGACGATTTTAACGATTGAACCGTCGACAATCCGAGATTCAATCAAGATTCAACGATGACACGAAAGATGCCTAGGATTTTGAGGATACAGATGATTTTCTTAAACATGATTCAGTTACCTATGATGAATCCCGCATCAATAGGAATGCCTAATCTAATAATTCCATTAATTCCATAAAATTTAGCCTTTAAAGTATAAGCGTTATCGAGGTAGATTTAATGAAATTTGAAAATGCAACTCAACCAAAGTCCAATTAACAAACCACGCACAATGAAGCACTTTTACACACCACGACAGGATTCAGATTTCGGCAGCGCCAACCTTAATAATATCGTAAGGATGAATGCGAGCTACGACGAGGACGATACAGAAGATTACGATTTGGATTATGACCCAAACGAAATGTACTACGCCCTCAACAGCAAAGATTGACAATCCCAATTTTTAAAACAAAAAAGGCTCCCTTTGCGGAGCCTTTTATTTATCGTTTGAGTGAGAAGTGCGCTTTGAATTGTTTCGGAACGCCATTTTCATGATAATCCACCGTAAACCAATAGTCTGTTGATGGCATATCCCGACCGTTGTAGGTTCCGTCCCAACCGTCCTTGGTTGGATTGATTTGCACGATGAGTTTCCCGTAACGGTCAAATATGAAAATCTCGGCATCTGGCTGGTCTTTCAACCCGACAATATTCCAGGTATCGTGATAGCCGTCATTGTTGGGTGTGAAGAACTTGGGATAGTTGATTACCAAAATGTTAGGGTCAGATAGCGACGGACCACAACCATTCTTATCTACAACGGTAATGGTGTGCAATCCAGCCCTGACATCATAAAAAATATTACTGTCCTGCAGCGGTCCATAATCGAGTTGATAGGCATAGTTTCCTTGTCCTGACGCTATGACGGTAATAACCTGATCGTCTTCAAAATAATTGCTGACGAGTCCCTGGACGCTATTGAGCGTATATTCATTCACAGTTACATTGATGGTAGCCGGGACGCCGCATTCTCCAACGTCAGGCGTAAACACATAAGGATTGGTTCCTACCAAAGTCATATCGATGGCTGCAGGAACCCAAGTTCCGTTGACGCCATTCGGGGAAACGTTTTGCAAGGTTGGCGGTGTAGCCGTTTTACACAAAACAACATCTTCAAAATTAGGGATTGTACCAGGTGTGGTTACGATGTTCATGATTTGATTGGTGGCACATTGCCCTGGATCTGGAGTAAATTCGTACGATTGGGTACCCACAAAGGTATTGTCAATTATGGCCGGATTCCAGGTTCCTGGTACGCCATTGGGCGAAACATTGTTAAAAACCGGTGCGGTAGTGTTGACACAAAACGGTGCAATCTGCGGGAAATTGGGAACGGTTTTCTGGATAACCGTGACATTTAGCGTTTGCGGTGTGGCGCATTGATTGATTACGGTATTTGGAGTAAATACGTAGGTGCCGCTTTGGGTATTGTCGATAACCGCCGGAGACCAGGTGCCTTCTACCCCATTGGGCGAAATGCTGTCTAAGGTAGGAACCGGCGTCTTACCACTACAGAAAGGCGCAATCGCCGGAAAGTTGGGCGTCGTAATAGCTACCACACTGATAGTTAAGGTAACAACAGTAGCGGTTACACATTCGGTGGGATTCGGAACAAAAGTATACACCTTTGTACCAATTACACTCAAATCTACAATTGCGGGAGTCCACGTTCCAGATACACCGTTCTGCGATACCAAAGGCAATACCGGTACATTCGGATCGTTGAGGCATTGTACCGCAATAGGGTCGAATACTGGAGTAATCCTTGGAATGACTGTTACGGTCATCGTGGTCGTATTAGAACAAGACGTAGCATTTGGAGTAAACGTATAAGTGGTCGTGAGATTATTGTTCATCGTTGCCGGAGACCAGGTTCCCGAAAAACCGTTGGTAGAAGTGGTGGGTAACGGAGCCAATGCAGCGCCTTCGCATATCGCAGCTACTTGGGTAAACAACGGTTGCTGCCTTGCGACAATCGTGATGTTTCGGGTTTGGACGGCGTCGGCGCAACCTCCTGTACCAATTACCTTATAAGTCATTATTGCGTTACCAGGGGCCAATCCGGTGACCTCGCCGGTGACGGGATTGATACTCGCGATGGTTGGAGCCGAAGAAGTCCAGGTACCACCGCTTCCGGTCGTGGTAAAGAACGTATTGGTGGCCTCGCAAATGTTTTGGTTTCCTGATAAGGTACCTGCATTTGGCGGAGCGGTGACGGTCACAGCGGCATTTGCTACCACGTCAGAACAGCCTCCGGTTCCTACAACCTTGTAGGTGATGGTCGCGCTTCCTGCCGAAATCCCTGTGATCAACCCTGTTGTTGCGTTAACCGTAACTGTCGCAGGGCTTGAAGAGGTCCAGGTACCGCCTGTTCCGTTAGTGACAAGCGTATTGCTCGAGCCGATGCAAATATTTGTTGTCCCGCTGATGGTGCCGGCATTCGGTGCCGCGGTTACGGTTACAGATTGGGTAGCCGCCACCGGAGAACAACCTCCGGTTCCGTTTACAGTGTAACTTATAGTAGCATTACCAGGAGCAACCCCAGTCACAATGCCCGTTGTTGCATTCACAGTAGCGATGCCCGGAGCAGAAGAACTCCATGTCCCGCCTGGCACCGACGAAGAAAATGTTGCACCAAGTCCTACGCAAATGCCAGATGTACCCGACAAAATCCCCGGATTTGGTGGCGCTGTTACTGTCACCGTACGTGTGGCCGTGACGTTTCCGCAGCCACCCGTTCCGTTTACGGTGTAGGTCATTGTTGCGTTACCCGCGGCAACTCCGGTAACAAGGCCTGTCGTAAGATTTATAGTTGCTGTACCGGTCGCAGAAGAAGTCCAGGAACCTCCGGTAACAGTCGATCCAAATGTAGCAGTCTGTCCTACACAAATCGCTTGCGTTCCAGACAATGTCCCAGTTGTAGGCAAAGCAGTTACGGTAACCGATCGCGAAGCCGTTGCAGCATTACAACCGCCCGTTCCGGCAACGGTATAAATGATATTGGCACTACCCGCTGCCACTGCGGTGACAACACCAGTAACGGCATTTACCGTTGCAGTAGCCGGAGCAGATGAACTCCAACTCCCTCCTGAAACTGTCGAGTTGTAGGTTGCCGTGTTGCCTACACATAGGTTTTGCGTCCCGCTTAGTGTACCTGTTGTTGGTGGCGCGGTCACCGTGACTTGACGTGTAGCCGAAGTACTACTACAGCCTCCGGTTCCATTTACGGTGTAAGTCATCGTTGCTATTCCTGGCGCCACGCCGGTAACCAGACCAGCTGCGTTTATGGTTGCGATTCCCGGAGCACTTGAACTCCAAGTTCCTGAGGCTATCGTCGACGAAAATAAGGTAGTAAGTCCCACACATACGTTTTGGGTTCCTCCCAACGTTCCCGGATTTGGAGGAGCCGTAACAGTAACAGTACGGGTTACGACAGCATCCGAGCAAGGAGGCGTTCCTGCAACCGTATAAGAGATTGTCGCGGTACCTGCTGCGATACCGGTGACAACGCCTAAGGCGCTAACTGTAGCGGTGCCGGGAGCAGAGGAGCTCCAAGTCCCACCGGCGACGGTTGAAGAAAACGAGGTGGTTTGTCCGATACAGATTGCTTGTCCACCATTAAGCGTTCCCGCGTTGGGACCTGTTGTAATCGTTACGTTCCTGATGGCTGTCGCGTTAGAACAAGGCGGCGTTCCTGCAACCGAATATGTCATGATGGCCGTTCCCGGAGAAATTCCGGTGATGAGGCCAGTGGTCGGATTGATGGTAGCCACCGCTAAATTGGATGAAACCCATGTTCCGCCCGGAGTTGTCGATAAAAATGTTGTTGTCGACCCTACGCAGGCTGTCTGAGTTCCAGATAAGGTTCCGGCAACCGGCGCATTGACGACCGTTATCCCTTTGGTAAACGGAGCGGTAGTACAGGTGGCCGTAAACGTATAGGTGGCACTTGTGGTATTGCTGACCGTGGCTGGTGACCAGGTACCAGTTACGCCATTATCAGATGTAGTGGGCAATATAGGCACTGGCGCATTAGAACAAATTGTTGAGGGTATCGATGCAAAAACAGGATTGGTATACACCGAACAACAAGTCTTTGAAACAGGCGGTACACAGGGATATCCCACAGCCGACATAATTGTCAAGGTCACACTGGATCCGGGGAGTACTCCAAAAACTTCATAATGCGAAATGTTGGTATTAACGAAAACCAAAGGCCCACCATCAATAGAATAAGAAATATTATATACGGGTGGCCCTGGAAGATTCTGCCAGTCAAAATAAACAGAATTGGGTTGCGTGGCCTGATTGGCATCGCAAAAAAATGGAGTATAGGCACCGGTCAGCGAGTTTACATTTACAATGATTGCGGTACGGGGACTTTCACAAATGCCATCGGTTTGGCTAACATAATAGGTGGTTTGTCCGTTGGTTGCCGTAGAAGGGATTGTGGCGGTTGCCGAACCCACGCCTCCGGTGGCCGAAGTTCCGTACCACAGTAAAGTGTATCCTGCCAATGCGGTAGCGGTTAAAGCTGATGCCGTGCTTCCCTGACACAAGTAAGATGGCGCGGGCCCTACTGGTGCCGGGCAAGGAGGCAATACCAATGAGATGTCATCGATTGCAAAATCATTTCCGGCCAATCCGGCGCCAATGGTTGA
>JAKQJQ010000133.1 GCA_029561105.1 Bacteroidota bacterium | reverse complement strand
GGGCAAATTATTAAAACCGTCTTTCAGAAATAGAAAACCGTTCGAGAAAGAAATGACCAAAGAGATACTAGGCCAAATCTCCGATTCCCATCCACACGGCGAACAGACTTTTTTGCGTGGTTATAGCATTGCAACTTGGCTCTATGGCGTAGCAAAAATGCCAGAAGGCGTTGATCTGTTGGATGATCACCAACGCGCGACTTGGCTGGCAGACTGCGCTAAACACCTAATTCACGCCTTATCAGGATTTGCTCGGGTCAGCATTTACGATGTAATGACATTCTCTAAAGGAGATGATTCTTTCACTCCGACCCATCCAGGAAAAGAAATTACTGAGCAGCTCGACGAGTACTTACGATGCACCTCAGATGTTTCCAATGTCGCCTTCTTCTTAGATTTTTGGTGCCTAAAAAATTCGGAAAACAGTATTGTTACTGAATATCCGTCACTCAACGACGGTTATCTTTTTCTATGGAACAATGTAAATGCAGGACAAAAAATTGAGGGCGAAGAGTATTTTGTAACTTTATCTTTCAATATTGCTAATTCAATATTCGCCCCTGTTTCTTTAGGCAAAGACAATCGCACACTTGCTGCACTAAACGGGCCACGGCTACGTGCATTCATTGCGCGCATTGAAAAGCACCCAGACCTAAAGTTCAGGGAAGTAGATTGCGATACGGAATATGTCAGCTGGCTGCGAAGCCATAATTTATTTGATGATCATGGCTTCAAAATGCCAGAAGATGTCGAAGCCTTTGATCGACTACTGAAAGAGCTAAACGAAGCGGTGTAGCCTTCGCCACATATCCGTCTACAAACTCTTCATCACAGCAATCGACTGAATCTGCCAAGCCTGCCTACCGCTAACCGATGAACAACCGATTTCTAAGTAGTATTTATCGATACTCATCGGTAAATCTGCTTTGGTTACAGCAACTGCTTCGGCTAACCAGAGTTCTCGACAAAGCTGTCAAAGCTCGCCACCTGCAGCGCCTGCCGGTGATTTCAAGCTATCTTTCGTGATGGCGTGAAAGTTCAACCCGGTTACTGCCTCGTCGATCAGCTGCGTAAACTTGTCGAAGTCTACGCACAGCAGGTTGTCGCCACTTAGGCCGTTGGCTCCAGCGCATTTGCCATCAGAGACAGCAACGTCGGGACGGCTCCGCCCCTGTCTGTGTCGACACCCTGGTCGGTGG
>JAKQJQ010000111.1 GCA_029561105.1 Bacteroidota bacterium | reverse complement strand
CGCTTTAGTCAAGTCCGGTTGTGATATTTTCCCCTATTTTCTTCGGGTAACGAAAAAATCAGCCGGAGCGTTAGCGACCGGGTGGATTGTTTTTGTTAGGCATTACCTCTTCTTTAAAAACTGTTCGATCTCTTGCTTATGTATTGACACATACTTGCAACTGGGCTCAGTTATAGGGTAAGGATTTATAGTTTTGTGTTGCTCTCATAAGACCACCCCGTCAGCCTTGGGCTGACACCCCTCCGTGGGAGGGGAATTTTTTAAATATATCAATTTTCTTCGTAATAATATGAGTAATCTATTCCTTTCATAAACATTTCGCGACTGTTGATTTCGTCAGTCAGGGCATTTATTAACAGGTTTCTTATCGCGGTGCTGTTCGTAGAAGCTTTTACCATGGCGTCAAGATACTCCTTCTTGCCAATTTTGCTCCAATCCACGCATTTTTTTATTCGTTTTTTAAGCATCATATCAAGCCAGATACGGGTGCTTCGTCCATTGCCTTCCATGAACGGGTGGGCCATGTTCATCTCCGCATACTTATCGACGATCTCGTCGAAGGAGTTTTCCGGCATTTGTTCTATCCGCCGCAATGTAGTGTCCAGGTATCGCGCCATCGCAAACTGAAAGCCGCCTTTGGAAATATTTTTTTGCCGTACCTGTCCGGCAAAATCATATAAGCCGCCAAACAAGTAGGCGTGAATCTGCTGCAATCCTTTGGTTGTGCCCACCTCTATGCCTTCTATAAAAGAGCTTTCAAACAAGCTGTATGCCTTCTGCTTGCTTTTTCCATCAATGGTATTATCGCTGTATGTGAACCATTCTATGAAGCGATTTGCCGATTTGGCCGGAAACTGCTTGCCTAATGCAATAATGCCATTGTAATCAAGCATATCGGTCAGCCGGCTTTTTCCGTCGGGTGCAATAATCTTCAACTGGGTAGTGATGCTAACCACTTCACTGTGTTCCCTCTTTAGTTTGGCTTTGAGGTATTTCCAGTAATTTCGCGTTTTGCCGTAATCGTCTTGATTTGAAAGAACAGCCACGATGTCCAACACGGAAAACCACCATTTGCTGTTTTCTTCGTCCCAAACAGCACGAACTTCCCGATCATCAAAAAAACGGATGGATATTTTATGACTCATATTTTTTCCTTAAATGTTAAAAGTTTGCCGCGATAGTATTCGTATTGTTTTCGCCGGGCATTGAGCTCCGCGGGCAAGCCGACTGAAATGTCATTTACCAGTGCGTCAAATTTATCGAGAATGGCAGCTATTTCTATTTGCTTGTCATTGTTTGGCACTTGCACTTTTACACTTTTCAGTTTGTCATATGAGACAAAGGGCTGTAATCCATCCTTGCTCCACAAAGTTTTATGAGCTTCCACTACTGTCCGGAATAATCCGTAAATAAGTTCAACTGGTTACTGTTTTCGACCATGTTGTTTGTGTAATCATAAAATGTAAGTAGCTGAAACATGGACGCTCTTTCAAATAAGGAGATACTCAAAACCTGTAATATTGTGTAGAGACTTTCCTGGAGATTCAGCCGTTTCTTGATGATCGCCACGATCAGGTAAACAGAAACAGCAATCCAGATTTGTGTTTTCACCGCGTTCTCCGAAGCGCCAAAAAAACTTTTGATGCGCAGGTGCTGCTTGATCCATTTGAAAAAAAGCTCTACTTGCCATCGTTGTTTGTAAAGCTGGGCGATGGTGATGGCGGGTAACAGAAAGTTGTTGGTCAGAAACACCAATGTTTTGTTGGTCTCGGCGTCGTAATATCTCACCCGTCGTAGTTTGTCGGGATAATCCCCAGCCGATTTCACAACGGTTAGCAGGATGGATTGATCGCACACAACCCCTGTGGATTTGTCCGCTGAATGGGAATAAAGCCTGCGACTCTTGAGATTGGACTTGGCTCGGATCACGAAGAAAGCGGAGGCTTGAGTAACAGCGTAGAGTCTGAAGAAATCCGTGTAGCCGCGATCCATGATGTAGAAAGCGCCTGCTTCCAGAGGAATGATGTCCAGAACATTGACCTCGTGGAGTTTTCCGTCGGAGATGTGGATGAAGCTCGGGATATTGCCCCGCAAATCCAGCAGGGTATGAAGTCGGACTGCTCCCTTTGCTGTCCGGAAGCGTGCCCAGGGAAAAATGGACAGGCACAGATCGATCGTCGTTGCATCCAGGGCGTAAACCGTGTTTTGAAGTTCCACAGCCAACGGGTCCTTCTGGTAGAGCTTCCTGGCGATGCCGATCAGATGATGGGCAAAATCGGCGTAGATACGCCAATCCCGCGTTTCGTTCGCTTCCGCCAAGGTGCTGCGGGAAACTTTGCTGCGGATGCCCATGTGATATAGCTTGTTGCTTTGTGCCCGAAGGCAGGCTTCGATGTCCCGCAGGCTTTCCCGATACGTCAGTTGAGCGAAAGCCATAATGCGAAACTGGTCCAGGCAGGTGAAATTCTTGACGCTGAAGTTGCCTTGGTACTTCTCCACGCAGCGCTGAAAGGTTTTTAACGGCATGTGGTCCATGATTTGGGTAAATACAAGCGGGCCTGTATACATGAGCACTCCTTCCCGGAAATATTCTTCGGGAAGGTTTATAGATTCCGCTATGCGTTTTCAAGTCGAGGACAAACATAATTGGCATCTTTTATGAAATATGTTAAGCCATTACAAACTTTATGTACTAACTATTCCGGACAGTAGTGATGAGCTTCGTAAAGTTGTTGACTATCAGTATCGGGATCTCCGCATTTACTGTCTTGTCGGAAATCAAAGGATGTATCAATTTTGTTCATTCAAAGTATTCCTCTGATCTCAAATCATGGCATGATTTGTTGTTTCGCTTTCCTAATTAATGCACCGTCACATAACGCGCGAATCAGCCGGAGCGTAGCGATCGGCTGGATGAGTCTTGTTGGGCTTTTTCATTTGACTGCGGCCACGAGATCCCGCAGATCGTCTATTGTGAAAGGCGGATCACTTCGGTGAAGCATAGCGTGGCAATTAGGACATACAGGCTGCAAATCATTAATTGGGTCTACCTCGTACTCTTCATCCCGCAGCGCTATTGGGTATAAATGGTGAACATGGATGAAGCCCTGGCCAATTCCCCCATAGGTAATCTGAAAATCCATGCCACAAACGATGCATGCAGTTCCATAGTGCTCAATGCATGCTTTGCGTGCTTTCGGGTTTCGCTCATAGGCATTTACGGTTACCTGCTTTACCGCGCCTTCTGGGTACTTTGCACCCGGATACACATCATCTGGGAAGCCTGAACTCGCGCCTGTTTTTAATCTCGGTTCCGCTTTCGTTCGGTCGTTCAGCTGCACTACCCAGTAACTGCGCTGTTTCGCCGATGGCTCGATCTGCAATTCAGCACACAGATTGAGGTATTCGTCTTCCATTTTGACGCGGTTTTCGTGCGAAATGCCAAGCACCGATGTTATTCTTGGCGTTGTAACGCTTCCGCTTTTATATTCGAATGCAAGGTGTTTTTCCATTGTATTCCATTTATATCCCGCAAACCTGCTTGGACAAAACAGCATGCCTTTTTTGGTGGACACGGCTACAAAATTCTTGCCTAGCCGGATGCGATCAGCGTAAAATTCTCGTTCCGCTACTACTTCCGAAGCGCGGTAACTATTGAACGTTAGAACGTTCGACGCGATATCGCCTAAATCGTCAACGGTCTTCATACTCTCTCCTTTTGCTGCCCAACGTAAGGATCACCGGCGGCTGAAAGCCGTCCGGTGGATTATTTTGTTGGGCTGGTTGGTTCAATACTCATGCATCTATCCCAGTTTCGATGCGCTTGGTGAGTTCTTCGATAATTGTTGTAGGTAAGCTGATGTTA
>JAKQJQ010000090.1 GCA_029561105.1 Bacteroidota bacterium | reverse complement strand
GAGAGTCGAGCCTGCAAGGCGAGCGGCTTAGCCCGGAGACCGCGTTCTGAGGTAGTTTTCAAGATTGTAATTTGGTCGCTAAGGCATTTTTGCTTCTTTTGTTGCCAGACAAAAGAAGGCCCTCGCGGCAGCGATAGCCCCGATAGAAATGGAAATCCTTTTTAAAAAAGGATTGCACGGAGCGCTAGCGAAGTGAAATCTCTTTTTTAAGAAGATTGCAATGGATTGCGGGAAACAGCGCCAAAAAAACCACACCCCCACTAACATTTCCTTAGCAAATTTTCCCAAAACAATCCCTATCTTTGCTAAGCAAAATCCCCACTATGGAAACCGTACTCGAAAACACGTTACCCGTTGGTAAGCCTAAGTGGCTCAAGGTAAAACTGCCAATCGGGCAGAAATATACCGAGCTGCGCGGACTCGTAGACAAATACAGCCTTAATACCATCTGTACCTCAGGAAGCTGCCCGAATATGGGTGAATGTTGGGGCGAAGGCACGGCCACTTTCATGATCCTTGGCAATGTGTGTACACGTTCCTGCGGCTTTTGCGGTGTGAAGACCGGCAGGCCCGAAACCGTAGATTGGGACGAGCCCGAAAAAGTGGCGCGCTCGATTAAAATCATGAACATCAAACATGCCGTTGTGACGAGTGTAGACCGCGACGACCTCAAGGACATGGGCTCAATCATCTGGCTCGAAACCGTTTGCGCAATCCGACGCATGAACCCCAATACTACTTTAGAAACTTTGATTCCCGATTTCCAGGGCAACGAAAGAAATATCGACCGGATCATTGAAGCCAACCCCGAAGTGGTGTCGCACAACATGGAAACCGTGCGCCGACTCACGCGTGAAGTACGCATCCAGGCCAAATACGACCGCAGTTTAGAAGTGTTGCGTTACCTCAAGGAAAAAGGCATCAACCGAACCAAATCGGGGATTATGCTGGGTCTTGGCGAAACCGAGGAAGAAGTGATCCAAACGATGCGTGACCTGCGTGATGCCAATGTCGATATCGTCACCATCGGACAATACTTACAACCAAGTAAAAAACACTTGCCAGTGAAGGAATACATCACGCCCGAGCAGTTCCAGAAATACGAAACCATTGGTAAAGAAATGGGCTTCCGCCACGTAGAAAGCGGCGCGCTCGTGAGATCGAGTTACCACGCGCAAAAACACATCCTTTAATTGGTACAGGGTGCAAGGTGCAAGCCAGCATAGTTCCCTGAAACCTGAACCCTGAACCTTTTGAAAACAAAAATCGCCATCAACGGATTCGGACGAATCGGAAGAAACCTTTTCCGGTTGCTCATCGACCATCCACAAATAGAAGTCGTGGCTATCAATGACATCGCCGATAACAAGACGATGGCGCACTTAATCAAATACGACAGTATCCACGGCGTGCTTCGGTACGATTGCTCTTTTGATGAAAAAAGCATCATCGTCAACGGCAAATCGTATTTGTTCTTCCAT
>JAKQJQ010000078.1 GCA_029561105.1 Bacteroidota bacterium | reverse complement strand
CACCAATACGAAAATATTCTTGCGCGTGTTGATGTTCGCTGGTATTCCCTCGAATTTGTGAATCATGGTGATGATGAGACCGCGCCTATCGCGTGAGAGCAGTTCCCGTAGATGCTCCTTGTTCTCGGTGACCTCGACATTCCCGATGCCTACAGCGGTGATGTTGGCAAAGAGCTGGCTTTCGAGCTCATTTCGATCTACCAGCATAATGACCGTAGGATTTTTAAAGAGCGGATTTTCGATGATTTTTTGCGCGGCAACAATCATGGTGTAGGTTTTGCCCGATCCCTGCGTATGCCACACTAGTCCCCGATGTTTTTGCGGGTCCTGGGCTCTTTCTATAATTTTGCCTATGGCATTCATTTGATGCGGCCGCAATACCACCTTTTTTAGCTCATCGTCCTGACGGGTAAAGAGGATAAAATCGGTAATCAGTTTCAGAATTCGTTCTCTGTCGAAAAACGTTTTGATAAGCTGCTCAAAATTTCCACCCGTCTCTTCCTTCCAGTTGAAGAGCAACTTTTCGGAGGTGTTCCATGTACCGCTGTAGTAATATTTTGAGATGTGGGTTATGGCATAGGCTTGCAACACGGCAAGGAGCTCAGGGCAATCCCGATGATAGCGCCTTACCTGTTCCAGTGCTTCGCTCATTCCTTCTACCTTTGGTGCTGCTTTGGTCTCGATAAACAAAAGGGGAATGCCATTGATGAGAAAGACGATGTCCTGCCTGATGGTTTTGGTGCCATTGGTAAACTCAAATTCGTCGGTAACGTGAAAGGTGTTCCGATCAAAATCTTTGGTATCGAGTAGGGTAATGTTGCGCTCTCGCCTTTCACTGGGAACAAAGACAGTTCTTAAACCCTTTAGATACTCCCATACGGTAAAGTTTCCCTCGATGTTCGCCGCGACGGTTTCAATTTTTTTGATACTATCCTCTGCCATAAGATGATCTGCGAAGCCCGGTGTTACCCGTCACTTTTTCTGATGATATGAGAGCGCTGCACCTGAAGCGCTAGGTGAAGTATGATTACTTCAATCTTGAATAGCGTTAAGGAGGTGCAGCAAGGTGCAGTATATCGCATTTGATTCGCATAAGCGATACACCTATGCGGTGGTAGAAGAAAAAGAGAAAGGGCGGGTGATGGAAAAGCGTATCGAGCATAGGAGAGGTGAAATAGGAGCTTTCCTTTCACAGTGTGAAGTTGGCT
>JAKQJQ010000397.1 GCA_029561105.1 Bacteroidota bacterium | reverse complement strand
TTGGGCGGAATGTCTATGATCAGCACAGTAAGATTTTCGAGAAATCCATCGATGTCGCCGTCGATTTGCCGCTCGTCGAGAATAATCAAAAACGGATTGATGTGGCATTCGCGGAGTAAGGCTAATTTGTTTGCCGAAGTTGTCGAACCTTTCACTGCCCAATTTTTCTCGACCAATGCATTCGCTAATGGGAATCCAAGCCAGCCACAACCTAAAATGCCTATTGTTTTCATGGTGTATTTTTGATCGTGTCTTTGGCTACGACAATCGTGTCTTTTACAGTCGGAATGGCCAATACCGAACTTGCAATAATCGGTTTATGTGCTGGCCGGATACGCTGGCGGATGATTACGGCGTCATTGAGTACGAAAGGTGTGGGCATCATCCAGTTTTTGCGTGGAATCATTTTGAATATCGGGTTTGAAGTCAAATCGAATGAACTCTCCAGCAGCCAAAGGTTTGGGTGGGCGTTTTTGGGTACGCTGAATTCAAGCAGCAAAGGTTGGTTCGCCACAACATAGTAACTCAGCACACGCTCGTTCTTGCGTTGGTACAAAGATCCTTTTTGTCCCAAAGCGGTTGCTCCGTTGGCCTTGAAGTTATGGAAAGGCGTTGTGGCATCGGCAAAAATATCGTAGCGGTTGACCTTTCTATTGGGCGTGATCCGGATTTTGAGGTAGCGCTGGTTGCCGATAACAGAATCCCTGAGAAATTCAATGCTTGGTTTGGCGATGGGTTTTAAAGGCGCAACCGCCGAAAAAGAGAAGGGCGTGTCGTATTTGCTAAACAACGGCAGGCTTTTGAGCGCGGTGGCCGTCGTTGGATTTTCACCCAGGTAGCTTTTTGTCCATGGGTCGAGGTTGCGGTCGTAAGTGGCCCAGACGGCTTTGTTTTTATCGGCGTCTAGCAGGTAAACCAAGCTGTTTGATTTGGCTTTTCCGGGTTCATATCCTGAGTTGAGGTGTGCTTTTACAAAAAATACGATGGAGACCAACAGCATGACCAATGACCAAGCGCCTTTTCTTGGGAAAGTGCCAAAAATCGGCAGTAAAAGCGTGAACACCAACACCATTAGTACTGCGCTGCCCGTGAGCATTTTAAGGCCCAAGCCTACCGGGAACATGACGATAAAAGGTGCAAAAAGCACCAACGCCGGAACCGCCAAAAGTAAGTTGATGAAACGGTTAGACGATTGGGTAATGATAAAATAAGCCAACGTCAGCAAGCCAAAAAATACCGGAATAATAAAAAATCCGGCGCCCGGCAAATAGGCTGCAATAGCCAGGTTCACGATGATCCAAAGCAGTAAGGGTGCCACACTGTGATTGGCTGCTGCGATTTCGTTTCGTGGTTTGAGATACAACAGAAAGCAAACGGCCAACGCCAAAAACACGAACGCGCCAATGTAATCGTGCCCGTTGTAGGTGAATCCGTTGAGCAGGTCATTGTACTGGGGATAGGCAGAAAGCAGGATCTTCCAACCTAAAAAAGTGAGCAGCCCAGCCAAGATGAGTGTGCCCAGCATAGGCAGAAAACCGATGGCCATTTCCCGGAAATTCAAAACCCTTTTGCCTACACCAATAAAAATAAGGAAAAGAAAAAGAGCCAGCGCTCCAGCCCACATGTACCAAACCCATGAAAAAGGATAACTTACAAAATAGAACGGTGTGTTGAAGTAGACGAAATCATCGGCCGAATCCATTTTGGCCAAATCGGCGTTCGAGAAATATTGCAGCAAAGGCATCAGATACGTACCCTGATGCTCGATAGTTTTGGGACTCAGATGGGCGTAATCATCCTGTGCAGTATGGTAGTTGTAGTGCCCGTCGATGAAAGCAAAATTAAAGCCGGGGACTTTTCCGTGTTCGCGAAAAACGGTCAGGTCTGTATCGTTGGGGAGCATTTTGTAAATGCTGTACATCATAGAATTGGAGACCGGATAACCTGGCTTGGCGTCGGTAAACGCTTTGACCATTGCGGCGTTGCCCCGGTTGACTTCCATGAGCATGTAACTGGGGCCTTCGGTACCGCGCGCCTCAAAATTCAGGACAAGGCCAACTTCTTTGGCCCACCGGTGCTGCGTTACGAAAAGTGCTGCGCCATTGAGCCCAAGTTCTTCGGCATCGGTAAAAAGGATGATGATGTCATTTTTGTGGGGTGTCTTGGCATGCAGGAAAGCGCGCACGGCCTCTAAGATTGTCGCCACACCCGAGGCATCGTCGCTGGCACCAAGAGAAGCCGAATGGGGTGCGCTGTCATAATGTGACAAAAGCAGAAGCGCTTTTCCATCGCCTGTTCCTTTGATGCGGGCCATGATATTTTTAGAAGCCACCAGATTGCCCCAATCTGACAAAGAGGTTCCTCGCTGTGTAGCGGTTTCAAGACCCAGTTCCTGAAGTTGCTTTTCAAGGTAGGCCGCTACCTGTTCATGGTTGTCTGAACCTACATAGTGCGGTTTGCCTGCTATCGCCTTGATATGTTCTAAAGAACGGCTTGTGGAGAATTCTGCCAGCGAAGTGTTGTCAGAAAGCCAGTGGGGCATCATCGAAAAATAAACGCCACACAGTACAGCCGCCAGGAAACCGACAGAAAGCAGGGCGGAATGTTTTTTCTTCATTAGGTTAAGTTTTTTTAGGGGGCGGGGTTTAACGATTTTTCTTCACAAGTATAAAAAAGTCATTGTTGAGCGGCATATAGCCTTGGTCGTAGATAAAATGGTAGGATTTTCCGGTTTTGACTTCTAGGATGTTGGTAAAAAAATCAAAATCAAATCCTTTTGCCATCAGTCGGGTTCGGGTGGTTTTGCTTTTCCCCTCCGTATTGAGTTCGGAGAGAATGCGGTAATTTCTACGCAGTTGGTTGTTGACATTCCGCATTAAATTGGTGCTGTCTTTGTTTATTTTGTTGTTGTAGGCATTGCGACAGCCGTCGCTGCAAAATTTTTTGTCTTCGCGGCCAACGATTTTGTCGGCGCATTCTAAGCAGGTTTTCATGGCTTCGATAAATTAAGTTATAGTGGCGTGTATTGATCTTAGAGCGGTTTTAACCGATTTAAAGTCAACCAAATATAGGAATTTTTTTCTATTTTCAAACGGTAACAAATAATTACAACCGAATTTAAACGCTTACTTACCGACTCGTTTTTTACCCATTTTACAATTTTGTCCCCGTTGGAAACAACATCGAATTTAAACACCAATATAAAATTGTAAACGCCATGAATGCATTAAGAAACAAAGTCCAGTTGATCGGACACTTAGGAAATGACCCGGAAATGATGACGCTCGAATCCGGCAAAAAACGCGCGAAACTCACCATCGCTACCAATGATGTGTATAAAAACCATCAAGGGGAAAAGATTAAGGAGACCCAGTGGCATCATGTTGTCGCTTGGGGAAAATTGGCTGAAATTATTGAAAAGTACGCGTCAAAAGGCAAGGAAATCGCTATAGAAGGAAAGCTCACGCACCGCAGTTATGAAGACAAAAATGGTGACAAGAAGTACACCACCGAAGTGATTGCGCAGGAGATGTTGCTCCTCGGAAAGTAAGCCCAAAGCCAAGTACTATAGAAAGTTGTCAACACGAAAACGTTTTCGTCAAGCGATAATGCGCTAAGGTGTTAATTTACAGCGTTTTTTGTTTACATTAGTTTTGTCAATAAAACAAAACTAGATTATGAATACTGTAAAAAGAGCGTTTTTTATCGCCTGTTGCTGCTTTGCCTTTAACATTATTTCAGCACAAGTAGGGATTAATACCATTCTCCCCAAGAGCACGCTAGACGTGAACGGTAATCTTTCTGTGAAGGTTGTCAATTTGAATGGGAGCGCGGTGGCTACGCCAATTGACGACGGTATTTATATCTCGCTGAACCCGCTGGCTAACGATCAGGTTTTCAATTTACCCAACCCCACTACTTATCCAGGGCGCACGTATATTTTGCGGAATATCAACAATACGAACACCGCAGCGCTTACCACGTCGGCAGGACTGCTTTTTCCCAAAGGTTCTACTACAGGGTCGGCGATAATCTATATGTATCAGAATAATAACCGTACAATCTTCGTGATGAGCGATGGGTTCAACTGGACCTACTTTAACTAGAACTAGCAATTAAAGAACATAAAAAAACCTCTCGTAAGAGAGGTTTTTTATTTTTTCCCGAGCAAATCAAACATCGGGCATCTTTTACACCTTTTGTCTTCGTGCTTCTTAAACTTTTCGCAACATTCTTTTTTGCAGTTATCGGGCGCCTTGAGCGCTTTGAGTAATTTGACTTTGTCGCCCTTCTTTTTCTTCTTCTTGTCTTTTTCTTTTTTGCTCACCACAGCGTCTTTAAATCTGTAGCAAATATAGGTTATTTTAAAACATTCTAAATAAATTTTAACTAATTTGGATTGTTGTTCACCGAACTGTTTACAGTGAGCTGTTGGATGTCCCGATCAAACAGATACAAACCGCCTTTGTCATCCCCAATCAGGTTAATTTTATCCAGGATTAATTTGGCTTGCGCCTCCTCCTCAATTTGTTCGGCAACGTACCACTGAAGGAAGTTGTGTGTGGCATAGTCTTTTTCTGAAAGTGCAATATGAACCAGATCATTAATAGAATCCGAAACAAACACTTCATGTTTGTACAACGCCTCGAACATTTCCTGAAACGTGTTATAGGTAGTTTTTGGCGCCCGAAGGTCGGTAATCTGAGCGTGCCCACCGCGTTCGTTCACAAATTTGATCAATTTGAGCATGTGCGCGCGTTCTTCATCCGATTGTGCATACATAAAACGGGAAATGCCTTCCAACCCATGCGTTTCGGCCCAACTGGCCATAGATAAATACGTTTGTGAAGACTCGGCTTCTATGCGAATCTGATTGTTCAATGAAATTTCGATACTTTTTGATAACATGGCTGTGTGTTTATATTAAGCTTTAAAGTGCTTGATTGTAAAGTTAGAAAATAAAAGTTATGCCTCCATCATTTGGGTAAAACAATCTACAAACGCACCCAAATGTAGTCCATCGGCCAAACCGTGATGCACATGAACAGACATCGGCATGCTGCGATTCCCGGCTGCATCGGTACTGATTTTCCCAAATGAAATCTTGGGGCAACTGTCAGGAAAACTAAAGCTTCGCGCATGCGACAAGCCTGAGAAATCAAGCCAAGGCAAGGCAGAAAAATGAATCAGGTTGGGCTCGTCAAAGCTTCTCGTAAAAAGCCCCGGCGTTTTTTTAACCCGTTCAATTTCTGCAACCGCATTTTTAGAAAAGACCGCAAAATCGGTATTAAATTCAATCAATGAAAATCCAAACGAGCCATCTTCACGGCCAATCGTCGCCGAACCGTGTATGCAATCATAAATGGCAACGCGGTCTCCTTCTACGCGATAACGAAAAGCTTCGACCTGGTTAACTGCCATTAATGTTTTGTGCAGATAATAAATAAAGAAAGAACATCCAAGCGACTTGGATTTCAAATAAGCCTGTGTGCAATTGATTTGAACCGTCGCGCCCCAGAACGGTTCTTCCATTTTTCTAAAAAAATGAAAATGCTCCTTGCGTGGCCAATGTTGCAGGTCGAGGTAGGTTTTCATCTGAACAACGATAGGACTTCGGCAATGTTTTCCATCGATTTCATACGTTCGTGCTCGACTTTATGGTCGATTTTTTCGTGTGCCCAAGTGGTGTGGAACGGAATATGGATCGCATGTCCGCCAATGCCCAACACCGGCAAAACATCCGATTTGAGCGAATTACCCACCATCAAAAATTCAGAAGCATCGATTTCAAGGCGCTTCACCAGATCCTTGTAGTCAATTTCCTGTTTGTCAGACATCACCTCGATGTGGTGAAAATATTTTCCCAGCCCCGAATTGTGCAATTTTCGGCGTTGGTCGAGCAAATCACCTTTCGTGGCCACAACCAATTTGTATTTTCGGGTCAATGATTCGAGCGTTTCCTCAACGCCATCGAGCAGTTCAATGGGTCGTTCGAGCAACTCTTTTCCGTATTGGATGATTTTCTCAATCACTTCGGTGCTAATCGTTCCGTTCGAAATCTTGAGCGCCGCCTCGATCATAGAAAGGATATAACCCTTGATGCCGTAACCATATAATTTAAGGTTGTCGATTTCTGTCTTGAACAGTTCCTGCGATAGCGTATGCCTTGAAAGGTAAGGCGCCAGCAGTTCACAGAATTTTTCTTCGGTTTCCTGAAAATAGGGCTCGTTGACCCAAAGGGTGTCGTCGGCGTCGAAGGCGATTACTTTGATATTCATAGCCATGGGTAATATAAGGTGGTTAGGGTTCCGATATATGAGCCCGTGACGGTGTCGCCATCATCGTCCACAAATTCATAGTTAATTTTGTAAATGCCGTTACCTAGGCGCGTGAGTTGCAAGCTGCCTGTGGCCGACATCGTATTAGCGTCGTGATTGATGTACTCGACGGTTTGGCCGTTTTCGGCAACTATATCATAAATGATATTGGCACTGCTGATTCTGGCCGCATCGGGATTAAGGTCGTCATCGGTGGCAAACGTAAACGAAGTATCTTTCACCGTGCCGCGGTTGACTGTGGAGGTATCCAAGGAAAAATCAATCCATTGGTGTACGTCATCGCCCACCACAAAATAATTGTCGCCCCAAGTAATGGTACCGTCAGAAAAGCCAAGGTAAAAACGGTCTTTATAGTAGTCTTTCTGCGGATCGTTTCCGCCGTAAACCGGAATCAGATAGCCTCGATTCACGGGATAAGTGATGCCATTGTGTTTGAAAGATCCGGCATTTACGATAGGCGGTATCTGCGGATTAGGATCATCGCCGCCACACGAAAAAAGCGAAAAAATTGCGATAACCAGGAGCAATAGTTTTTTCATTGGAATTGTATTTAACTGATGGTTTCCCCGTTGTTCGCCTCTGCATCCGGATTCACAAAAACCAATTTTCCCTGCGCATCGTTGGTCATTAAAATCATGCCTTGGCTTTCTACGCCGCGCAAATTCCTCGGTGCCAGGTTCACCAATACGGTCACTTTTTTGCCCACAACTTCTTCGGGCGTAAAACTCTCGGCGATGCCAGAAACAATGGTGCGAACGTCAATTCCCGTGTCTACCTTAAGCACCAAAAGTTTATTGGCTTTTGGCATTTTCTCGGCCTCGAGGATGGTTCCCACGCGCAAATCCATTTTGGCAAAATCTTCAAATTGGACGAGTTCCTTTTGCGGTTCTGTTTTTTTATTTTCGATCATATTGGCGGTTTTGGTGGCTTCGAGTTTGTCTATCTGTTTTTGGATTTCGGCATCTTCAATCTGCGCGAACAGAATTTGCGCTTTGCCAATCTGGTGGCCTGCCCCAAGCAAATCGGAGGTTTCAGAAACGGCGCTCCATTGCAACGGCAACTCCAAAACCATATTCTTTAAATTGCTGTCGCGCATCGCAAAGTCATCGATGCCCGCCAGACGGCTCTGAATTTTATCCGTGTTTAGAATCGATTCGAGTTTGGCGGCAGTAAATGGTAAAAAGGGTTCGCACAATACGCGCAAAGCCGCTGCAATCTGCAAACCCACATACATTTGCGTCTTGACGCGCTCGGGGTTTTCCTTGACCATTTTCCAGGGTTCTTCGTCGGCGAGGTATTTGTTGCCGAGGCGCGCCACGTTCATCATTTCGCCCAGTGCTTCGCGAAAACGGTAGCGCTCAATCGAGCTCGAAATCACGGCAGGATACGCCTTGAGCTCGGCCAAAGTCGCCAAATCCACTTCCGAGAATTCATTCGGCTGCGGCACGATTCCGTTGTAATATTTATGTGTGAGAACGACGACGCGGTTAATAAAATTCCCAAAAATCGCAGCGAGTTCGTTGTTATTCCTCGCCTGAAAATCCTTCCAGGTAAAGTCGTTGTCTTTGGTTTCGGGGGCGTTAGAGGTAAGCGCGTAACGCAAAACATCCTGCTTATCGGGGAAATCCTCGAGGTATTCGTGCAACCAGACCGCCCAATTTTTAGAGGTCGAAAGCTTGTTGCCTTCGAGGTTTAAGAATTCATTCGCCGGCACATTGTCGGGCAAAATATACGAGCCTTCGGCCTTGAGCATCACCGGGAAAATAATACAATGGAACACGATATTGTCCTTGCCAATGAAATGCACCAATTTGGTATCGTCGTTTTTCCAATACGGTTCCCAATCCTTGCCCACGCGCTGTGCCCATTCCTTGGTAGACGAAATGTAGCCAATCGGCGCGTCAAACCACACGTACAACTTTTTTCCTTCGGCGCCTGCCACAGGCACATCGATGCCCCAATCCAGGTCGCGTGTCACGGCACGTGGTTCGAGTCCGCCGTCTACCCACGACTTGACTTGCCCGTAAACATTGGGTTTCCAGTCGTTTTTATGCCCCGTTAAAATCCAGTCGGTAAGAAAATCGTTGTACTGGTTGAGCGGCAAAAACCAGTGTTTGGTTTCTTTGAGGATGGGTGTTTCGCCGGTGATGGTCGACTTTGGGTTGATCAAATCGGTGGCGTTGAGCGTCGATCCGCAGCGTTCGCATTGGTCACCGTAGGCTTCTTCGTTACCGCATTTTGGGCAGGTTCCGGTTACGAAACGGTCGGCGAGGAATTGGTCGGCTTTGGCGTCGTAGAGCTGCTCGGTGACTTCTTCTGTGAATTTGCCGTCGTCGTAGAGTTTCCTGAAAAACTCCGAAGCCGTATCGTGGTGGATTTTGCTCGAAGTCCGCGAATAATTGTCGAACGAAATCCCAAAATCGACAAACGATTTGCGGATGATTCCGTCGTATTTATCAATGACTTCCTGCGGCGTCGTGCCTTCCTTTTTGGCTTTCATCGAAATGGCCACGCCGTGCTCATCGCTACCGCAAATGAACGCCACGTCTTTGCCCTGAAGCCTTAAATAACGCGAATAAATATCCGACGGCACATAAACGCCCGCCAAATGCCCAATGTGAATGGGTCCATTGGTATAAGGCAATGCCGCGGTAATGGTATATCTCTTTGGATTTTGTAACATGTTTCTTGAATAAGTAAGCGCAAAAGTACGGATTTTCACTTTACGTTTTAACAAACGCAAACGGCTGTTTTTGATGGTTTTTAGGAGCTGGTTCCCGCTGTACGCTAACACGAGCGAAGCGAACTGACCGAACACAAAAAATCAAATGATTACTTTGTGAGGTAATCTTTTCCCTGCTGGCAGCAGCAGGAAAAAGGATGCCGCTGCTATCGGGGCTAGGGCAGTCGTGGCTTCAGGTTTTTTTGCGGTGCTCGATGATATAAGCCATACCGCGGCGCAAACCGTTGTAGTATTGTTTTCTGTAGAACGCCGGCAGGATATTTTTGTGAAGGATGTTTTTACGGTCTTGGGTCGTCAATCGCGAATCTGCGTTGATGCCGTAATTGAAATCGACATAATGCCGTCTTTTTGAAATCACGATCAGCACATCATCGAAGCTGTCGCAATCGAGCTTCCATTGGC
The DNA here is from genome assembly GCA_029561105.1 of Bacteroidota bacterium. GTDB lineage: Bacteria > Bacteroidota > Bacteroidia > Flavobacteriales > Flavobacteriaceae > Flavobacterium. The sequence continues at coordinate 11,396 of JAKQJQ010000397.1, read as the reverse complement.
CTAGTACGCCCGTCGGGCAGTGGAATTTTCTGGAATGCGACTTCTTGCTGTCCTCAATGACCACAATGATTTGGGTTCCGGTTTGGACAAAATAATTTTGCGCAATCCGTTCGAGGTTTTTGATTTCGTCAGCCGTCAAAAAGTTACAGTAATCGTTGATAAAACCGTTGCGTTTTGGGAAATCGCAGTGCGTGTCGTCGGCCGTTGGTTCGCATACCGATGGCGTCGATTTGCAGCAGGTAACAATCGAAAATAAAAACCCGATAAACAGTATTTGCAGCAGTTTCATTTCAGGCAAAGAAAGCAAACTTTATTTATATTTGTCACAATCGAACAAACACCATGAGAAATCCAACATTCTTTCTTCTTGTCCTCCTCGGATTTTTCATCCAAACCGCACAATCCCAACGAAAAATGATCACACCCGAATTTCTCCAAAAAGGCGACACTGTGGCCATTATAGCCACAGCCAGAAAAATTGATTTGGTAAACCTGCAACCGGCCATCAAACTGCTTGAAAGTTGGGGGCTTAAAGTAGTCATCGGCAAAACCATCGGCAAAGAAGACCACCAACTCGCCGGTCCCGATTGGCAGCGCGCCACCGATTTACAGGAAATGCTAGACAATCCCGGCGTCAAGGCCATCTGGGCAGCCAAAGGCGGATACGGCACCGTTCGCATCGTAGACCGTATCGACTTCACCAATTTCAAAAAGAAACCCAAATGGATCGTAGGTTTTAGCGATGTGACCGTGTTGCACAGCCACATCAACAATATGGGCATTGAAACTTTGCACGCTATCGTGGCGGTAAGCGCCAAGACCGCAAGCCCAGCGGCGATTGAATCTTTGCGAAAATCATTATTTGGCGAAAAGCTCGAATACCATATCCCGCACCACGATTACAATAGGAACGGCAAGGCTAAAGGTGAGATTGTAGGCGGGAATTTGTCTGTTTTATACAGCATCCTGGGATCTAAATCGGCCATCGATTACAAAGGTAAAATCCTATTCATAGAAGACCTCGACGAATACCTCTACCACATAGACCGTATGATGATGAACCTCAAACGCAATGGCTATTTCGATGGCGTGAAAGCGGTGGTGGTTGGCGGCATGACCGAAATGAATGACAACGACATCCCGTGGGGAAAAGACGCTTTGCAGATCGTCCAGGATGTGCTTAAAGATTACAAATTTCCGATCATTTATAATTTTCCGGCGGGGCACACCAAAGACAACCGCGCCATCATCCTCGGGAAAACGGTATCTATCGATGTGAACGACAAGGAATCGGTGGTAAAATTCGAGTAGAAAAATCACATCGATTTTCTAGAAAAAAAAATAAAAGCAATATTTTTTGTTTTCGCGCAACTTCGCGTCTCCTTGGCGCATCTTTGCGTTACAGCTAAATTCAAACCGCATGGCCCAACACAATGAACTTGGTAAACTCGGCGAAACCATGGCGGTAAAACTGCTGCAAAGCAATGGCTATCGAATCCTTGAAACCAATTGGACGTTTGCCAAGGCCGAAATCGACATCATTGCCCAAAAAGACAATGTACTTGCCGTTGTCGAAGTAAAAACCCGATCTGACATTGGCTTCGGGCTGCCGCAGGATTTCGTATCGCCCAGGAAAATCCAGTTGCTCACCAAAGCCGTAAATGAATATGTCATTGCAAACGACCTCGACGTGGAGGTGCGTTTTGATATCATTTCTATCCACGGTAAACCGGGCGCTTTCATCACCGAACACCTCGAGAACGCATTTTATCACTTTTAAAACCAACAGTTTAACAACTGTAAGGGTGCAACACTTACTTTATTGAGTATATTTGGAAAAATTTTAGCAAAAACCTACAAAAAAATGAAGAAAATTATTACAATCATTGCGTTATTGGCATCCGTCGGTAGCTTTGCGCAGCGAGAGGTAGCCAAAAAAGTTGGCGAATTGCTGGCAAAAAATACCCATTTCACGCAGTATTCTGTACTCGAGTCCACTACCGGCAGTCCCGATGCCCAAATCGGCCAAGTGGTTGAGAAAGCCACTATGGTTAGTCTTAAGTCTGCACAACTGGCACAACTCTTTGCTGAGAAAAAGGAATATATTGAGGTAGCCATTCCTTACCAAGGCAACACGCTCCAGGTGCAGTTGTACAAGGTAGAGGTCTTTTCGCAAGGTTTCCACGCAGATACAGACCAATCTAAATTTGTGAATTACCAGCCCGGCATTTATTATCGAGGTATTCTTAAAGGCGATTTGCAATCACTCGCCGCTTTTAGCTTTTTTAATAACGAATTGGTTGGAATGGTATCAAGCCGTTCCTTCAACAATCTGGTGGTAGGCAAGCTGGATCGGGTCGGTAATACGGCTGACTACATTGTGTATTCTGATACCGATATGAAAGTCATGAACAATTTTGAGTGTCATACCAAGGATGACCTGACCAAAGCACCCAATACCAACCGCACCATGGCGGGCCCGCAAAGCACCCGTTGCGTGACGGTGTATTTTGAGATAGACCACAACCTGTATACGGCTAACGGCAGCAATGTCACTACGACCAACAACTGGGTGACAGCGGTGTTCAACAACGTTCAGACGCTTTATGACAACGACGGGATTACCGTTTCGCTCAAATCAACCTTCGTTTGGACCACCGATGACCCTTATACCGGAGATACCTCAAGCGATTATCTTTTCCAATTCAATGAGGTACACCCTGTTTTTGATGGCGATGTAGGGCAGTTGCTCGGCATCGATCCGGGTGGTTTGGGTGGTGTTGCGGTCACTATCGACGGTTTGTGTTCACAGGACAATTTCAGTTATTCTGATGTGAACTTCAGCTATAGCAACGTGCCAACTTACTCCTGGACCATCATGGTCATTACCCATGAGTTTGGGCATTTGTTAGGCTCGCCGCATACGCACGCATGTGTCTGGAACGGCAACAATACCCCGATTGACAACTGTGGTCCTTATTCTATAGGTGAATCGGGAGAAGGATTCAACTGCCTGGCCGACCCGCCAATCATCCCCGACCCAGACGTTAAAGGCACCATTATGAGCTATTGCCATTTGGTTTCGGGCGTAGGCATTAATCTGGCCAATGGTTTTGGCCCCCAGCCGGCCGCGGCCATCCTCAACGACGTAAATACCGGGGCTTGCTTGAGTACCGACTGTATCAATACGTGTATCAACAGGGTAGCCAGCATTACCGTTTCAAACGTGACGCAAAATACAGCGACAATCACCTGGCTAGACCAAGGCGATTCTACCCAATGGCAGGTTGCAGTCAATTCATTTGGCGGCGGGCCTATCAACTGGGTTACCGTAAATACCAATACCTATCAGGCCATTGGGTTGCAACCCAACAGTTTCTACAGGTTTAGGGTGCGTCCCATTTGCGGCGGTGATTTGGTTGCGCCTTTTGAGCAATTCGTATTCGTGACCGCTACCAATTATTGCAGTGGCGTTGAGATTACCGATACCGGAGGCGTTGCCAATGAGTATACCGATTCTGAGAATTACATCCGCACAATTATACCGAATGTGGCCAACCGGAAAATCGTACTCACCTTTACCGCGTTCGACCTCGAGACCGATTATGATTATCTGTATGTCTACGATGGGAACTCAACCTCGGCTCCCGACTTGAGCGGCGGTGGTTTCACCGGAACCGATATTCCCGGCCCATTCACGTCTACGGCTTCAGACGGTTCATTGACCATCCGGTTTTTCTCAGACGGCGGTGTCACCGAAGCGGGATATATCGCCAACGTGGCCTGCGAAAGTACTCTGGCAACAACGAGTATAGAACAGAATATAGACTTCACCTATTTCCCGAATCCAACCAATGGACTCGTGTCGATTTTGTCTAAAACACCAATCGGCGAAATCACCGTATACAATGTAGAGGGCAGATTGCTTTATCAGAAGAAAGCCGATGCACTAGAGACCAAAGTAGACATTTCGGCTTTTGCGACGGGAACGTATTTCTTCAAACTTAAGTTCAATGATAAGGAGGCGAATTTTAAGATTTTGAAATCGAATTAATCAAGATAAATTGTAATGGAAACCACCTTTAACCGGGTGGTTTTTTTATTGCTTGCAGATTTTGACCGTTTGGATTTTATCGCCGTTTTGGATCGAAATCAAATACAAACCTGATGCGTATCCATTCAAATCAACAGCTATTTCACTTTGTTTGAAAAACGGCGCACTGTAAAGCTGCTGCCCTAAAATATCAGTTACCCGTAATGTTCCCGACGCCACTTCGCCCAAATGAATTGCGGTAACAGCTGCCGTTGGATTTGGGTAAGCAGCCACCGTGTTGGCCTCAAAATCAAGTGTGGACATAGTAGGGCAGACGGTTCCGTTAAGCGTCGGAACCAAGTATGTCGCGATGGGGACTTGGGTAATCACGCCCCAGTGGTACAAAGAATGGTCGGCCTTAAGCGAAAGGTAGCTTCTCAAACCCGCATCAACGTGTGCCCAATCGGTTTCGGTTCCCAGTTGCACCGGATAGTATCTCGAAATTGTAGTGCCGTCGCCCAATATACCCAAATAGTTCTTACCCCAGGCCCACAGTGTGCCGTCGGTCTTTATGGCTTTGAATTCATAATGGTCGGTCGCTGCCGATTGCCAATCGGTGTCGCTGCCAACCTGGGTTGGATACCGGTAATCGCTCGTGTTCCCAATGCCGTTTCCGTAATAGTCGGTATTAGTGGGTTGGGTACTGCCCCAAACCCAAAGCGTGCCATCGGTTTTTACGCCCATCGCCGTTGGAAGACAGGCCGAAATCGACGCCCAATCTGATGTGGTGCCGATTTGGTGCGGAGACCAATTTTCGACCATCGTGCCCAGATAACCGATGGTGTTCGAATCGCCCCAAGCCCATAGCGAGCCGTCGGTCTTAATCGCAAACGAGGTGTAGCCCGAGGTATATACCTTTTCCCAATCGCTTTCCGTACCCATCTGTTCCGGCAGCGAATGTGCAAGACCGTCAGAGAGCCCGTTCCCGAATTGCCCGCGATCGTTAAGTCCCCAAGCCCAAAGCGTGCCGTTGGCTTGTATGCCGATAGAATAACTATAGCCTACAGCCACCGAAATCCAGCTAGACGTACCGATGCGCTCAGGCGTGGTGATGAAATTCTGGCTGCCCGCGGTACCATTGCCGCATTCACCGTTGGCGTTCAATCCCCATGCCCACAAGCTGCCGTCATTTTTAATGGCAAGCATTTGGGCGTGCATGGCATAAGTGCTGCTCCAATCGGTGCCAGAGCCAATCTGTGTGGGTGGGTAAACCGTACTGAAACTGTTAGAACCGATGCCCAAGGCGCCGTAGTTATTGCGTCCCCAGCTCCATAATGAACCATCATCGCGCAAGCCAATGGTCATTTCGCCCGTAGTACGGACCATCGTATAACATTGGGCTAAACCGGTATGGCACAACAGCAAGGCAAAGAGCAGGTGAAAGATTTTCATGGTTCAAAATATTGGTTCTGTAAAGTAAAGATGCGAAATATAGGCTTCCGAGCGCATTTTTCTTTGCTATATTTGATAAAACTTCTACGATGCAAAAATTACTTTTACTTCACGGCGCACTCGGCAGCGCAGCCCACTTCACCCGCCTCAAGGAGCTGCTCGCCAACACTTTCCAAATCCACACACTCAATTTTGAAAGCCACGGCGGACGCGAGGTTGTCGATACCATTTCGATTCCGGGTTTTGCCGAAGAAGTACTCGCGTATCTCAACCAAAACGGCATCGATAAAATCTCGATTTTTGGATACAGTATGGGCGGATATGTAGCGTTGTACCTCGCCAAACAACAGCCCGACAGAATAGATAAAGTGTTCACGCTCGCCACCAAATTCGATTGGACTCCCCAAGGCGCGGCCAAAGAAGCTGCGATGCTCGACCCAATCGCAATCAATGAAAAAGTACCTAAATACGCCGCGGCATTAGAGCAGCTTCACGGCAGTAACTGGAAGGAACTGATGCGAAAAACGGCCGATATGATGTTGGGTTTGGGCAACAATCCTACTTTGAAAGATGCCGATTTTACGACGATAAAAACGCCGGTTCTACTGGCGGTAGGAGATAAGGACGCGATGGTCACGACTACAGAAACCGAGAAAGTCCATCGGTTGATTCCCAATTCAGGGTTTTTGGTTTTACCAGACACTATCCATCCGATCGATCGTGTCAACCAGGAGGAACTGGCGAATCGAATTCTAGAATATTTTATTTAATTCTTTAACGAAGATTGCCTCGCCAATTCGGCTACGCCTCGGGCCACGAAAGTTGATTCCTTTTTATAACACAGATTGCACAAATTCCACGGATTAAAAACTAAAAATCTGCGTAATTTGTGCAATCTGTGTTTTCTTTATTTTTGATTTCGCGTGCGTAGCCGATGGCGAAGCAATCTGCGCAATAGCTTACGATTTCGCCATCAACTCCATCAACTCCAGAGCTTTTCGGATGGATTTCACATTGTCGAAAGTCAGCAATAATTTAAGTCCGCTCGCGGTCTGTTTCTCCTTCATCTGGCACAAACCAGACTGCTTCTGTACAAACTGGATCACCTTGCGAAACTGCTCTGAAGTGTAATAATCACTCTCATGGTCCGACACAAAATACCCAATCATTTTGCCTTGTTTGAGCACGAGTTTCTCGATGCCGAGCTGCGTCGCGATCCATTTAATTTTGATACTGTTGAGTAGCGAAACCGCGGGTTTGGGTAACGGCCCAAAACGATCAATGAGTTTGGTCTCATATTTTTGCAACTCGTCTTCGGTCTTGATCAAACTCAGCTCGTTGTACAAATTGAGCCGTTCCGAAATGTTGTTGATGTATGCATCGGGAAACAGCAACTCAAAATCGGTGTCAAGCTGCAAATCCTTCACATATTCCTTATCGGGTTTGGCCTGGTCGGCATACAATTCCTTAAATTCATTCTCCTTGAGTTCCTCGATGGCCTCGTTCATGATTTTTTGGTAGGTCTCAAAACCGATCTCGTTGATGAAACCGCTCTGTTCGCCGCCAAGCAAATCACCCGCTCCACGGATTTCCAGGTCCTTCATCGCGATGTTGAAACCGCTGCCAAGTTCACTGAATTGTTCGAGCGCCTGGATGCGTTTGCGTGCGTCCTCGGTCATCATGTGGTAGGCCGGCGCAATGAAATAACAGAACGCCTTCTTGTTGCTTCGGCCAACCCTTCCGCGCATCTGGTGCAAATCCGATAGCCCGAAATTATTGGCGTTGTTGATGAAAATCGTATTCGCGTTGGGCACATCGAGTCCACTTTCAATAATGGTTGTCGCCACCAACACATCGAATTCGCCGTTCATGAATTTGAGCATCAAATCCTCGAGTTTGGCGCCTTCCATCTGGCCGTGGCCGATTCCCACACGCGCGTCGGGAACCAATCGCTGGATCATGCCTGCGATTTCCTTGATGTTTTCAATGCGGTTGTTGATGAAAAACACCTGCCCGTTGCGTTGGATCTCGTACGAAATTGCATCGCGGATCAATTCCTCAGAAAACGATACTACATTGGTCTCAATCGGGTAACGGTTGGGCGGCGGTGTGGTGATTACCGAGAGATCGCGTGCCGCCATCAGTGAAAACTGCAAGGTTCTGGGAATCGGCGTTGCCGTGAGTGTGAGCGTATCGACATTCGCGGCAATCGTCTTGAGTTTGTCCTTGACGTTCACGCCGAATTTCTGTTCCTCGTCTACAATGAGCAACCCAAGATTCTTGAAAGCCACATTCTTGTTCACGAGTTGGTGCGTGCCGATGACAATATCGAGTTTGCCTTCGGCGAGTTGCTTGAGTGTTTCGGTTTTTTGTTTCGCCGAGCGGAAGCGGTTCAAATAACCGATTGATACTGGCATTTCCTTAAGTCGTTCAGAAAAAGTCCGGTAATGTTGGTAGGCGAGTATCGTCGTAGGGACTAAAATCGCCACCTGTTTGCCGTTGTCGACTGCCTTGAACGCAGCGCGGATGGCAACTTCGGTCTTACCGAATCCCACATCGCCGCATACCAGTCTGTCCATCGGGCGGTCGCTTTCCATATCGGCCTTGACCTCGGCCGTGGCCTTGATTTGGTCTGGCGTGTCCTCGTAGATGAACGAACTTTCCAATTCGGCTTGCAAATAACTGTCGGGCGCGTACTGAAAACCTTTCTCAAGGCGTCGTTTGGCGTAGAGTTGGATCAGGTTGAATGCGATGTGCTTGACACGCGCCTTGGTCTTCTGCTTGAGCGCTTTCCAGGCGTTCGAGCCGAGCTTGTAGATCTTGGGCGGAGCACCGTCCTTGCCGTTGTATTTAGATATTTTGTGCAGCGAATGGATGCTCACATACACAATGTCGTTGTCGGCATAGACAAGCTTGATGGCTTCCTGGGTTTTGCCCTCGACCTGGATTTTCTGTAATCCGCCAAACTTGCCGATACCGTGGTCAATGTGCGTCACATAATCGCCCACCGACAAGGAGTTGAGTTCCTTTAGCGTTATCGTCTGCTTTTTCGCATAACCGTTCTTGATGCTGAATTTGTGGTAACGCTCAAAAATCTGGTGGTCGGTATAGCAGGCAATCTGGTTTTCCTGGTCGATGAAACCTTGGTACAATGGGAAAACAATCGTATGGTATTGCTTGCGGATATTTTCGTGGTTGGTCTCGTCGAGACTTTCAAAGATGTCGTCGAAACGCTTGGCCTGCGCTGCATTCGAACAAAACAGGTAATTTTTATAACCGTTGAAATGGTTCTCGCTGAGGTTGTTCAGAAGCAAGTCGAACTGCTTGTTGAACGAAGGCTGCGGACTCGTGTGGAATTCGAAACTTTTGTCGGTCTTGAACGTGGGTTTCGAACCCATTTCGGCCACCGTAAAATCGAGCGCCTTCTTGAGGAATTCCTTCGGATTCAGGAAAATCTTCTGCGGCTCGACGTGCTTGACTGTCGCATCGAGGTTATTGAAGATTTCATGCGCCTTGTCAAACAACTTCTCGAGTTTCGACGCGAGGAAATCGGTGTTCTGGATGAAAACGATGGTCTTTTCGTTGATGTATTCGAGGAAACTCTCCCGGTTTTCCTGGAAGAATTTGTTCTCTACGTTGGGAATGATCGTGATTTTTTTCTGGCGTTCGATCGAGAGTTGTGTCTCCACGTCAAAACTCCTAATGCTGTCTACCTCATTGCCAAAAAACTCAATGCGGTACGGATGGTCGTTCGAGAAAGAAAACACATCGATAATCCCGCCACGCACCGAGAATTCTCCGGGTTCGGTGATGAAATCCACCCGCTTGAACTCGTATTCAAAAAGTACTTCGTTGATGAATTCTATAGAAATCTGGTCGCCCACCGAAACCTTCAAGGTGTTCTTGTCGAGTTCCTTCTTGGTCACGACTTTCTCGAATAACGCTTCGGGATAGGTCACGATAATCGCGGGTTTCTTGCGCGAATTGATGCGGTTCAAAACCTCGGCGCGCAACAATACATTGGCGTTGTCTGTATCCTCGATCTGGTAAGGACGACGGTAAGAACCCGGATAAAACAACACGTCGTCGGCGCCAACCATCTGCTCGAGGTCGTTGAGGTAATAAGCGGCCTCTTCCTTATCGTCTAGAATCACCAGGAAAGGCTGCTCGGTTTTCTTGAACAGCGCGTGTACGACAAATGACAAAGACGAACCCACAAGCCCGCCCAAATGGACTTTCTGTCCTTGCAGTGTGAGGCTGGAGGCGATTTGCGCCACTTTGGCCGACTGCTCATACGTATAGAAAAGATTCGATTGGCTCAACTTATCGGACGGGTTTCTTTAAGGCGTTTTTTTGCATTTGCTGCATCGGAGAGATCGTGGTTGGCGGCGGTGTGTTGGGTATGGCACGCGCGGTGTCGAGCATCCGGATCATGTCGGCCTCGCCCTCTTCTTTTGGGATTTCGCTTTTGCGAACGGTTTCATCAAACTCGCGGTATAAGGCGGCAAGTTCCTCATTGGCGTCTACCACGTTGGCAATGACTTTCTGGTCAGGTATGCCGTCGAGGTTGATGTAGAGGTTGATGGAGTTGATTTTGGTAGTGAGTACCGCAATCCGGGCCTTGATCTGAGGCTTGTTGAATGGTGCCGGGATATTATTGGTCAAATCCTTGGCTTTCTTAGACAAGGCTTTGGCTTTTTTCTGGAACGCGCCGATAGAGCTTTGGGGTTTTTCGTTGAGCTCGGTTAAAAACAAACGCAACTCGGTCCAGTTGCCCACCATGGCTTGGGTTTTGGGCATCAGGGCAGGCGTAGCAAAGTTCCAACCTTTGTTGATGTTGCTAAAGATGAGTTCCTTGGCTTTGGCGTCGCGCGCTTGTTCCTCGAGACGCTTGTCATCGTTTTGGCACGCCATGACAAGCAAGGCAGCAAAAACAAGGAGAATCCGATTGATAATCATGGGATGAAGGTTTTCGCGGGTAAAGTTACAAAGGTAAAATGAAACTTTGGACGAGAGATTTGTTTAACAATAGTTTTGCGCTAAGGTACTATGGTGCAAAGGCGCGATAAGAAACCTTAGCACCTTTCACCTCAGAACCTTTTTTCCTACCTTTACCCCACTAAACTGCCACACAATGAACCCAAAAATCTTAATCATCGGTGCCTGCGGACAAATCGGTACCGAACTCACCCAAAAACTCCGAACGATTTACGGCACCCAAAACGTCATCGCGTCCGACATTAGGAAACTCAACACCGACGTGGTCAACTCCGGGCCTTTCGAGGTGGTCAATGCGCTTGACTTCAACCAGATTGAACACCTCGTAGAAATCCACCAGATTACAGACGTGTACCTCATGGCCGCGTTGCTTTCGGCCACAGCCGAGAAAAATCCCGCCTTTGCCTGGGATTTGAACATGAACTCGCTGTTCCATGTGCTCAACCTCGCCAAAGCGAAAAAAATAGAAAAAATCTTCTGGCCTTCGAGCATAGCCGTCTTCGGGCCAACGACACCCAAGGAAAACACGCCGCAATATACCATCATGGAGCCGTCTACGGTTTATGGTATCAGCAAGCAATCGGGTGAAAGATGGTGCGAGTATTACCACCACGTTTTTGGGGTGGATGTGCGCAGCATCCGTTATCCGGGGCTCATCAGCTGGAGCACGGCTCCGGGCGGCGGCACCACCGATTATGCCGTAGACATCTACCACAAGGCACTCAGCGACGGCCAGTATGAATGTTTCCTGTCTTCGCAGACGCGCATGCCCATGATGTACATGGACGACGCGATCAAAGCCACGATCAACATCATGAAAGCCGACGCAGACCAGATCAAAATCCGCTCGTCGTACAACCTTGCCGCGATGAGTTTTACGCCCGAGGAAATCGCCGAAGAGATCAAAAAGCAC
>JAKQJQ010000354.1 GCA_029561105.1 Bacteroidota bacterium | reverse complement strand
ATTTTCCCAAGCCAGGGCAACTTCGTGCTCGTGGAGTTTTCTGATTTTGATATCAAAATGAAAGTCTACAACGGGCTCAGCGACCACAATATTTTTGTACGCAACCTCATGCACAGCAAGCTTTTGATGAACACGCTGCGCATCACCATTGGAACGCGCGAACAAATGGAACGGGTTATCAAAGTCATCGATACCATCCAATAAATGCGACTCGTTGTTTTTGATTTCTGCGAAACCCTCGTGAATTTCCAAAGCGCCGATCGTTTTGTGGATTATATTATCGAGAAGGAAAACTACAGAAAATACCGTTGGTTGTTTCAGCTCAACCGTATATTGACGCGGTTGCGGGTTATGGCAGTTTTGAGTAAAATCTGGCCAGAGCTTAATCCGTCGAAACGGTTGAAATTATTACAAATCAAAGGGGTTTCGGAGGAAAAAATAGAAAAGTATGCGCGTGAATTCTACGATGAAAAAGTGATGCCGAACCTGATTAAACCGCTGTATCAATTGATGCAAAATCATGTCAGCAGCGGCGATCATGTATTGGTCATTTCTGGCGGTTACGCACCTTACATCAAAGTGTTTTCAGAAAAGCACCAAATCAAAGCATATTTTGCCACCGAAATGGCATTCGCTGCCGGGAAGCTTACTGGGAAATTTGCAGGGAAAGATTGCCTTTACGGACAAAAAACCGTGCTGCTCGAAGAATACCTCAAACACAATACAATCAATTTTACCCGGAAAATTGCCTACAGCGACAGCAGCTCGGATTTGCCTTTATTGCAATGGGCCGACGAGGCTTTCGTCATTTCTAGAGGGCAATCGCAACCCTGGGCCAAAACATACGGATTCAAAGAAATAATACACGAATAAATGGGTTTACTCGATTTAAAATACAAAGGGAAATTAGGTTATTTGCTGGCATCGGTCGCCTATGAAGGCTATCGTTTGCTCAAGTATTACCGATTCGGCGAAACAGCTTACCTCAAAAAAAGGTTCGTCAACATGCAGGGTTATCCGCTTGATTTGGAAAATCCGAAATCTCTCAACGAAAAGCTGCAATGGCTTAAAATCCACGACCGCCGCGACATTTATACAACCTTTGCCGACAAATACGCAGTGCGCGAATGGGTAGCCGAAAATATCGGTGAAGACGTTTTGATTCCGTTATTGTATGAAACGACCAATCCAAACGATATCCGTCCCGAAAATTTACCCAACGAACCTTTCATCTTAAAGGCCAACCACGATTCAGGCAGTTACCTGATTGTACGCGACAAGTCGCAAATCGATTGGGCTAAAGTACGCATTGACTGCAAATGGTGGCTGTCAAAAAACTATTACTGGATTGATCGCGAATTCCAGTACAAGGCGATACAACCCAGGATTATCGTCGAAAAATTGCTCGTCACCGCAAACGGCAAAATCCCAAACGACTACAAATTGCATTGCATCAATGGCGAAGTGCAGTTCATCTATGTCGCCGTAGATCGCGAAGGTACCAACAAACGCAATATCTACGACAAGCATTGGCAGCCATTCCATATTTCGTGGGCCAATAAGTTCAAGGATGTTTCTAAGTTGCGCGGAGAAGAAATCGATCCGCCGGCGAGTTTATCGCGCATGATTGCCATCAGCGAGCAGGTAGCCAAATTGTTCGCCTATGTGCGCGTGGATTTTTACGATGTCGACGGAAAATTGTACTTTGGAGAAATCACGCAATGCCACGGCGGCGGATTCGACCAGATGCGCCCGATTGAATGGGATTACAAATTTGGTGAAATGCTAAAAATCAATTGATATGAAAATTTTAGTCATCGGTTCTAAAGGATTTATCGGCCAACATGCGCTCGACTATTTCCGCGCGAAAGGCCACGACGTGTTGGGTTGCGATGTCGTTACCGATTATGAGGACTTGAACTACATCCAAATCGACGCGACCAATTCTGACTACCATTTCATTTTTGAAAACCATGCTATCGACGTATGCCTGAACTGTTCGGGTGCGGCCAGTGTGCCGTTGTCGTTGCAGTTTCCGCTCAAGGATTTTACGCTCAACACGCTCAATGTTTTTAAAATCCTCGATGCCGTCCGAACGTTGCGACCCGAATGTAAATTTCTCAATTTATCAAGCGCGGCTGTTTATGGAAATCCCACGGCATTGCCCATCACCGAAACCTCATTTTTAAAGCCATTATCGCCTTACGGCATTCATAAATTGCAGGCCGAGGAAATCTGCAAAGAGTTTTACCAATACTACCAAATCGCGACTTGTTCGGTACGTATATTTTCTGCTTACGGCAACGGGCTCAGGAAACAGCTTTTTTGGGATATGTACAAAAAATGCAGCAATGGCGGCACGATTGAGTTGTATGGTACCGGAAACGAGTCGCGCGATTTCATCCACGTAGCCGACATCGTGACGGCGCTCGAACTCGTCATCGAAAAAGCGGCGTTCAACGGCGAACAGATTAACCTGGCCAATGGTGAGGAATATACCATAAAAACCGTGTCGGATTTGTTTAGAAGACACCTCGATCTTGACATACAGATTAATTTCAACAATCAGGTCAAGGCAGGCGACCCGCTCAATTGGCGCGCCGACATTGCAATTTTGAAATCGATGGGTTACCAGCCAAAGGTGTCGCTTGAGGACGGTATTGAAAATTACATCCGTTGGATCAAAACACTCAATTGATTTTGGAACCTACTACTGCAAAAAAAGATTTGTGTTTTGCCATCCATTCGTTGCAAGCCGGCGGCATGGAGCGTGTGATGTCTGAACTTTTGAAATATTTCGCAGCCAAAGAGCAGTACCGTGTGCATTTGATTCTGTACGGAATCAAGCGCGACATCTTCTACCAGATTCCAGAAAACATTCTCATTTACCGTCCAGATTTTGCGTTCGATAATTCTAAAAGACTCCTTTCGACGCTTAAAACGGTGGCTTTTTTGCGCAAGACGATTAAAAGAATCAATCCGGTTTCGGTGCTTTCGTTTGGCGAAATGTGGAACAACATGATTTTACTCTCGCTGCTCGGCACCAAAATTCCGGTGTACGTGTCAGACCGCGCCCAACCCGATAAAAGCCTGGGAAAAGTACACGACAAATTGCGCAAGCTGTTGTATCCAAAGGCCAAAGGCGTGATTGCGCAGACCAGCCAGGCCGAAGCGATTTTTAAATCCATGTACGCCCAATCTAACTTTAAAGTGATTGGCAACCCGATCCGCCAGATCCACGCGAGCAGCGTGGAGCGCAAAAACCAGATCGTTATGGTTGGAAGGCTCATCCGCAGCAAGCAGCAAGACAAACTCATCGAGATTTTTGCGCGGCTCAAAGCACCCGATTGGAAGTTGGTTTTGGTGGGTTACGACCACCTCAAGCAACAGAACCAAAAAAACTGGGAAACACTTGCCCAGAAACTCGGCGTGGCCGACCGCGTCATTTTTGCGGGCAAACAGGAAGACGTAGAGCATTATTATTTATCTTCTAAGATATTTGCTTTTACCTCGGCCTCAGAAGGGTTTCCCAATGTCATCGGCGAAGCCATGTCGGCGGCGCTGCCCGTAGTGGCCTTTGACTGCATTGCCGGTCCCGGCGATTTGGTGACCGATGGGCAAACGGGTTATTTGGTTGCCCTCAATGACAAAGCCACTTTTGGCAATAAATTGCAATATCTCATTGACCATCCCGAGCGCGCCGAATCGATGGGGAAAAATGGCCAGTCGTTTATTTCCCGATTTGATTTGAACTATATTTGTGCCGAATTTGAGAATTTCATCGTTCCCAACTAATGGAAAAAGATAGAAAAAGAATCGGTATCTTGTTTAATTTCAGCCCTTCATGGATGGGTGGCGTGGTGTATGTCATGAACATCATCAAGGCGTTCCATCATTTGGACAGCGAGGACAAGCCGGTGATATTTATATTTTACAACCCCAACCTCGAGCGATTTGTAGAAGAGATTGATTATCCATTCCTCAATAGAATCCCGCGGCAGTATCCGCCGGTTTACAAGACTTTCCTGCAATCGTTTGTAAAGGGCAGGAATATGTTTGTACACGACCTGATTCAAGCCTATGCGTTAGATGCGGTGTTCCCGTTGCACGATTATCCCGTAAAAAGCAAACTCGATGCGAAAATCGTTTCGTGGTATGCCGATTTGCAGCACAAGTATTATCCCGAGTTTTTTACAAGGATCAAACGCATTGAACGCGATCTCAGGATCCGTTTGATATTGCGCAATGCCAAGGACCTCGTGGTTTCAAGCCAGGCGGTGAAGGACGACTTCTATACGTTTTTTAAGGTGCCCAAAACGTGCAAGGTGCATGTTTACCATTTCGTATCAATTATCGATAAGTTTCCTTCGAACGATTTTGAGCCAATCCGCAAGCAGTACAACCTGCCCGAGGAATATTTCATGATTTCGAACCAATTCCACAAGCATAAAAACCACAAAGTTGCCTTTCAAGCGATTGCCGATTTGCAAAAGAGAGGCGTCAAAAAGAACTTGGTACTTACCGGGAAATTGCCCGAAGACGACGGCTCTGATTATGTAGCCGAACTCAAGAAAATCCTCACTGATAACGAACTCGGGAATCGCATTTTCTTCCTTGGCGTCTTGCCTCGTGACGTGCAATTGGCCATCATGAAGAACGCTACTGCGATTGTGCAGCCCAGCCTTTTTGAAGGTTGGAGTACGGTAATCGAAGATGCCAAATCGCTGCAGGTTCCCGTAATAGCGTCGGATTTAAAAGTCAACCGCGAACAACTCGGCCCAACCGGGACATATTTTGAACCGCATAACGCAATCCAACTGGCCCAGCTTATAGAAATGGCACTTAAGTCTGAGGGCGATTTGTATGAAGATTACAAAATCCGGGTAAAAAAAGCCGCTTATGAACTCTTTGCCGTTTTCAATTGATGGAAAATACCCAAAGTCGAAAAATAGTTGTCATCAATCAGGCGGTGAATTACCTCACCATCGGGTTTTGCAACGCGTTTGCAGAGCGATTCGATGAAGTGTCGCTGGTTACAGGAAGCATCCATACCCAAGGTGAGGAATTGAGTTCTAAAGTTTCGGTGCATTACATTAACAAATGGGTAGAGCGTCCGGCGTCTAAAAAGATGCTTTCGTATTTGTGGGGAACATTCAGGATTTGGTTGCTGTTGCTCACCAAATACCGCAAACACGAGGTTTTTTTCGTTTCGCTGCCGCCGATGGCTTATCTGTTGAATCTCGTCGTTCCCAATAAATTCAGCATGATTATCTGGGACGTATATCCCGATATTTTCAAGATTACGGGTATGAAAGAAAGTCATCCGTTGTACAGGATATGGTCGTGGGGCAACAAAAAATCGTTTAAAAAGGCGTACAAGTTGTTCACGATCGGCGAGAAAATGGCCGACCTGATTGCCGTTTACGTGGATCGAAGCAAAATTATCGTACAACCCATCTGGTCGATTTTCCAAAAGAACGAACGCATCGCCAAAGACAAGAACCCTTTTGTGGCGACGCATGAACTCAAAGGCAAATTTGTCGTACAATATTCGGGAAACATTGGGCTTACGCACAAAGTAGAGATTGTCGTGCAGCTCGCAGAATTGCTTCAGGACAATAACGATATCATCTTCCAGATCATCGGTCGCGGGCCGCGCGTACCGGTATTGCAGAAGATGGTCGAGGAGAAGCAACTGCCCAATTGCCGGTTTTTGCCCTTCCAAACCGATGAGATGTTCCCATACTCACTCTCTGCATGCGATCTGGGAATCGTGATTCTCGATGAAGTCACCTCAAAAGGCAGCGTACCGAGCAAGTCATACAATTTAATGAGTTACGGAATTCCTGCGGTCTACGTCGCCGGGAACGATTCAGAACTCAACGACTACGCGGCCAAATACCAACATGCGGCTTGTTTCCCTGAAAGCGCCCTTGACAAGGCCAGGGACTTTATCATTGCCATGAGCCGCGACAAAGCCCGATGGGAAGCCATGTCACAAAATGCACTACAGACTTCGCTGTTATTCAGGCGCGACAATGCCGATAAATTCGTAGAACTATACCTTAAACCATGATCGGCCAAATAAAAGAAACCCTGCTGGTGAACCTCAAAAACATGTTTGGTCCGAAGACCAAGCGTAAGATAGTGGTGTTTTCTGTGGATGATTACGGCAATGTGCGTTTGGATTCTAAGCAAGCGAGAACCAATCTCGATGCCGCAGGTTTGCCCATCTACTCGCGTTTCGACGCGCTCGACACGCTAGAAACCAAGCAGGATTTAGAGCAATTGTACACGGTGTTGTCATCGGTAAAAGATAAAAACGATAAACCTGCGGTATTCACGCCTTTCGCCTTGCCCTGCAATATCGATTTTGAAAAAATGGCCGCCGAGGATTACTGGCAATTCTACTATGAAACGCTACCCGAAACCTACCACAAACTAGCCCAGAAAAATCCAGAAGCCTACAATGGCGCTTGGCCATTGTGGCAAGAAGGCATTGCTAATGGTTTGATGCAACCGCAATTTCACGGACGCGAGCATCTAAACCTTACCATCTTCAATGATAAGTTGCAAAAACGCGATCCGCAATTGTTAGCGGCGCTGCAAAATAGATCGTTTACAAGTATTTCGGATGAGGCTTATCCAACGATGCAAAGCACGGCTGCCCTCGATTTTTGGGATTTAACTGAAAATGAGAAACTCATTCCTACCCTAAAAGACGGACTCGAAAAATTTGAGCAGGTTTATGGCTACAGGAGCAACCATTTCACGCCGCCGGTTTACAGCATCCACCATTCGTTGTTCGCTACCTTGAAGCAGAATGGCATCGATTTTATCGACCTAGGTTTGGTGCGTAAGGAACACCAAGGCTTTGGGAAATACAAATCCGAAGTCAATTACACAGGAAAGCAAACGCCCGAAGGACTTTCAATCATTGTGCGCAACGTAGTTTTTGAACCCACCGAAGACCGCGGGATAGACTGGGTAGCCTTTACGATGAAACAGATCGAGGCGGCTTTCAGGTGGAACAAACCCGCCAATATCAGCTCGCACCGCGTGAATTTCTGCGGGCATATCGACCCGGGAAATCGCGAAAAGGGCTTATCCGCTTTGAAAAAGCTCCTCGGCGAAATCGTAAAAAAATGGCCTGATGTTGAATTTATGTCGGCCGATGCGGCTGCGAAAATAGTCACCAAAAGATGAAGGCGCTCAAAAGATTACTGTATCTGGGTTATTACCTCAAGCAGCTCGACCGCGAGAAATTCCATTTGTTCCTGGGTTACACCGTGAAGCAAACGGGCAAAGGCAAGGCTGCAATCCTGGCCGATGTGGTTGCCAGCGTTTTCAAATACAACATTTCTATCCTTGAATATTTTCAGTTCCGATTTTTTGAAAAGAATTCCGAAGACCGCGAAAAATGGGCCGGAACGGGATATATGTACGAATACCAACTGGTCATGAATCCAAAATCGGCACGCGTAATTTTGGATGATAAAACGCAATTTTACAAATCGTATGCGAAGTTTTTTGTGCACACCGTGGCCGATATCGCCGATTTGAAATCGAAACCTGAAGTCGTTAGGCGATTGCTCGAAAACCCATCGGGTAAAATCGTCTTTAAAGCGGCCGACGGAAAATGCGGTGTTGGTGTCGAGATTTTAAAGACCGCCGACTTTACTGCGGATTCTATCTTAGCATTCATGGAGAAAAACCAATTCGACCTCGTAGAGGAGTTTATCATCCAACACCCTAAATTGCAAGCGCTTTCTCCGTCGGCAGTCAATACGGTTAGGATTTTTACGCAGCTCAACGATAGGAATCAGGTTGAGATTTTGGGCAGCCGACAGCGGATTTCTGTAAATTCTCCGGTTGATAATATGGCCGCCGGAAATATGGCTGCACCGATTGACGAACAAACCGGTAAGGTGTCGGGTGTGGCGGTTTACAGTGATATTACCAAACACGACCAGGCCAAACATCCGGTAACGGCTATCGATATCATCGGTTTTGAAATCCCGTTTTGGAAGGAAATCCTTGAAATGGTGCATGAAGCCGCTTTGTTGCATCCTCAAAACCGCTCTATCGGTTGGGACATTGTCGTCACCGAAAAAGGCCCTGGATTCATAGAAGGCAACCACGATTGGTGTAAATTGTTATGGCAGTTGCCCGAAAAGAAAGGGATGAAATCGATTTTAGAATCACACAAAAAATCATATGTATAGCGAATTTTTCAAACGTATTTTCGATTTTTTGTTTTCACTCGCGGTGATTTTATCGCTGTTGCTTCCGCTGTTGGTCATTGTTGTTTTGATCAAAGCCGAATCTAAGGGGCCGTTGTTTTTTAGGCAAGTCAGGGTAGGCAAGGGTTTGAAGACTTTCCGCGTTTACAAATTCAGGACGATGACCAACGAAAAACGTGAAGTGGGCACCAAACCAATCATCGGGAAAGCAGAAGGCGTGACCCAAATCGGTTATTACCTGCGCCGGTTCAAGATAGATGAATTGCCGCAGTTGCTCAACATCCTCAACGGTGACATGAGCATCGTGGGCCCAAGACCCAGCGTCCCTGAACAGTTGGCCAACATGACCGACGAAGAAAAAATGCGTTATTCGGTACGGCCAGGACTTACAGGGCTTGCGCAAATCAACGGAAACATCCACCTGCAGTGGAAAGAACGTTTTGTGTATGACCTCAAATACGTGAAAAACATTACCTTCATCAACGATTTGAAAATTGTATTCCGAACGGTTTTTATTGTGCTGTTCGGCGAGGAGAAATACCTCAATAAACCCGTGACAATCAAAGAGCATTAAGATGGTCGAAAATCCAAGAATAATCCTGATCGGGAGCGTCAACAGCAGCCGCAAGACGCTTGAGAAACTCATCGGACACGGTTTGAATGTGGTCGCTGTTTTGGGTTTGGATCCCGAAGCAGCAAAGAACGTTTCGGGTTACGTAGACCTTAAGACGCTAAGCGATGACAACCAGATCACATTTCGATATTTCTCGAAGGTCAATGAACCTGAAATTGCCGAATTTGTAGCTTCAAAACAACCAGACCTGATGTTTGTGGTGGGTTTGTCGCAAATGGTCAAAGAGCCGTTGCTTGGCATTTCGAAGTACGGAATTATCGGATTCCATCCTACACGATTGCCCGAAGGACGTGGGCGCGGCGCGGTAGCCTGGATTATCCTCGGACAGGTAAAAGGTGCGGCGACGTTCTTTAAAATGGACGAAGGCATGGATTCGGGGTCGATCTGGGCGCAGGAAAATTACGAAGTCGGCCCAACCGATAACGCCACCACCGTAGTCGATCAAATCATTAAGGCGATCGATATAGCCCTAGACCGCGTACTGCCCGAACTCAAAAAAGGGCATCTCATCACAACACCACAAGACGAATCACAGGCAACTTACCTAGGCAAACGCAATCCCGAGGATGGGCTCATTGATTGGAAAGACAATGCCGAGGACATAGACCGTTTGATCCGCGCGGCCTCCAAACCGTTGCCGGGCGCGTATACGTACTTGGGCAACCAGAAAATGATTATTTGGAATGCATCGGTGTCGACCATCACCAATCATTTGGGTGTAGCCGGAAGGATTGTCCTCTCGGATGAAAGCGGCATCCACATCCAAACCGGAAATGGTTTGCTCAAAATTGAAACCGTTGAAGGTGTTGATTTGGAAAGGCTGAAAGTAGGCGTGACGCTCGGTTTGAACTTTGAAAAGGAATATTTTAAGCTGCTCG
>JAKQJQ010000416.1 GCA_029561105.1 Bacteroidota bacterium | reverse complement strand
CAATCAGGAGTTCATCGAAAATTACACAGAAGAAAGTAGACAGGCCCTAAAGCCTGCCTACACAGGATGAATTCACAGAATCCTCCTTCTTTAAGAATACAAATTTGCAAATTTATTTGCAGATTAGCACAGTACCTTTTGCGAGCTTGCAAAAGAAAAAATAAAAATTACCGCAAACGTTGTAAATATTATGCACGCATACTATAATATTTCGAATTTATTCCTTACTTTCGCGCCTGAACTACACATAAACTTTAAAAAATGAAAATATTAGTTTGCATCAGCCACGTGCCTGATACTACTTCAAAAATTAATTTTACCAACGGCGACGCTGAGTTTGACACCAACGGTGTGCAGTATGTAATCAACCCGAATGATGAATTTGGTTTGACGCGCGCCATTTGGTTCCAGGAACAACAAGGCGCCAACGTAACGGTGGTCAATGTTGGCGGAGCCGATACCGAACCAACGCTCAGGAAAGCTTTGGCCATTGGCGCCAACGAAGCGATTCGTGTAAACGCCACACCAACCGACGGTTATTTCGTAGCCAAACAATTGGCCGAAGTCATCAAAACAGGCGGTTACGACCTCATCATTGCCGGAAAAGAATCCCTGGATTACAACGGCGGAATGGTTCCGGGAATGATGGCCGGAATTTTAGGCTATAACTTCGTGAACTCTTGCATCGAAGTGAAAGTAGACGGGAACAACGTAACGGCCGCTCGCGAGATTGACGGCGGGAAAGAAATTGTTGCTACTACCTTGCCGCTAATCATCGGTGGGCAGAAAGGATTGGTAGAGGAAAAAGATTTGCGCATCCCCAACATGCGCGGCATCATGACCGCAAGAACCAAAGTGTTGACAATCGTAGAACCGGTTGCGGCAACATCTGAAACCAAAGCGGTGAAGTTTGAAAAACCAGCCCCGAAATCGGCGGTGAAATTGTATACCGTAGACCAATTGGATGATCTGGTAAACGCGTTGCACAACGAAGCAAAAGTAATTTAAAAAGGTTCATGAAACAGGATGCAAGGTTTAGGGTTAGAAAACTTGAAGCCGCAACTTTGTACTGAACTCGTAGAAGCGTGAGGGATTGAAGCTGGGTGCCGTGCACCGCGGAAAGCCCGACGGCAAATCAAACAAGAATAAAAAGTGGAATGCCGATTGCCGGCACGCCCAACATTTAAAATTTAAAATTTAACATTTAAAATAACTCAGATGTCTATATTAATATATGCAGAATCTGCAGACGGAAAATTTAAAAAAGTCGCTTTCGAATTGGCTTCCTACGGTAAAAAAGTAGCCGAAACACTTGGGACGACAGTAACTGCTGTGACGATCAATGCCGGAGACGTTTCGGAATTGTCGAAGTACGGCGTGGATAAAGTATTAAAGGTAAACAACGATAAACTGGGTCAGTTTTCGGCAAAAGCCTACACTGATGTGATCAAGCAGGCAGCGCAAAAAGAAAGCGTAAAGTTGGTTTTGTTGTCATCGACTACCGATAGTTTATATATGGCGCCATTGGTTGCCGTAGCACTCGACGCGGGATTCGCGTCGAATGTCGTGGGATTGCCAGTGAGCACGTCGCCGTTCCAGGTGAAACGTCACGCGTTCTCGAACAAGGCATTCAACATCACCGAAATCTCGACCGATGTTCGTGTGTTGAGTCTGGCCAAAAACTCTTACGGAATTGTTGAAAGCAATGGCGCTGCAACTGCCGAGGATTTCAACCCAACCATTGGCGATAACGACTTTGGCGTGAAAACGGTTTCTGTAGAAAAATCGTCAGGAAAAGTAACCATTGCCGACGCCGACATTGTAGTGTCGGGCGGACGCGGACTTAAAGGCCCTGAAAACTGGGGCATGCTCGAGGATTTGGCGTCGACATTGGGCGCTGCAACGGCTTGCTCTAAACCGGTTTCTGATTTGGGTTGGAGACCGCACAGCGAACACGTTGGGCAAACTGGAAAACCGGTGGCGACTAATTTATATGTAGCCATTGGGATTTCTGGAGCGATCCAACACATTGCGGGCATCAATTCGTCTAAGGTGAAATTGGTGATCAACTCTGACGCAGACGCGCCTTTCTTTAAGGTTGCCGACTACGGCGTGGTGGGCGATGCGTTTGAGATTGTTCCTAAATTGACTGAAAAATTAAAAGCCTTCAAGGCACAGCATTCATAAATTTTTATAAATTGTGCCAGGAAATGGCTATCTGAATATTAGTTATTTGGATAGCCTTTTTTGTTTTTTAATACTTGGTAATTTCTACCAATTCGTCGTACTTTTGCAACTATGAGTCTAGTCAAGTTAACTATAAAAGGGATTTCGTATAGCCAAACGCAGAATGGTGCCTATGCGTTAATCCTCAATGAAGTGGATGGTGAACGCAAATTGCCGATTGTCATTGGTGCTTTTGAAGCCCAATCGATTGCCATTGCGCTCGAGAAGGAAATCAAGCCGCCACGCCCACTCACCCACGATTTGTTCAAGAATTTTGCCGAGCGATTTGACATTGTGGTCAAACAAGTAATCATCCATAAATTGGTGGACGGTGTGTTTTACTCGAGCATCATCTGTGAGCGCGATAAGATTGAGGAAATCATAGACGCGAGGACTTCGGATGCCATTGC
>JAKQJQ010000311.1 GCA_029561105.1 Bacteroidota bacterium | reverse complement strand
TTGGGGTAAAGTACCCGTGTCACAATCCTTGATTTACGCCTTTGATACCAATGAAGGCAACCGCTCTATTCAGGATGTGGGTCTGGATGGTATCGGCGATGGCGAAGAAGGTAGTAAATTCCCTGCATTTGCGGGACTTGCCGATCCTGCGGGAGACAACTACCAGTACTATTTGAGTTCGGCTGGCTCTATCATCAACCGCTATAAAAATTACAATGGCATGCAGGGCAACTCGCCGGTCAATGTAGCCGATTCTAACCGCGGAAGCACCACGCTGCCTGATGTAGAAGACATCAACCGCGACAACACTATGGATGGCTTTAATGCTTACTATGAGTATCATATAGACATCCGTCCTGGAATGGATGTGGGCAACAGTCCTTATGTAACCGATGTTTTGGGCGATGATGGGGAAGAGATTGGTATCACTGCACCAGGTTCAAGTTTTGGTAGCACGATTAAAGCCAGATGGATCCAGTTTAAAATCCCAATCACCGATTATGAAAGCAAAGTGGGTGCGATTTCGGATTTCCGTTCGATCCGTTTCATGAGGATGTACGTAACCGATTTTGAGAGCGATGTCACACTGCGTTTCGGAACGATGGACTTGGTGCGCGGCGAATGGCGCAGGTATCCTAAATCTCTTGACATTACCGATTTGGACGGCCCCGAAAATGACAATACCAATTTCGATGTAGAAGCAGTAAACATCGAGGAGAATTCTTACCGCGAACCCATCCGCTATGTTTCGCCTCCGGGAGTGGTGCGCGAGCAACTTTATAACAACAACTCGGTTATCAACCAAAATGAGCAATCCTTGGTGTTGCGTGCTTCTGGCGACGGTCTGCAGGCAGGAGATTCGAGGGCGGTGTTTAAAAACATCAGCGTAGACATGCGACAGTTCAAGAAGCTCAAGATGTTCCTTCACGCCGAGTCTTTGCCCGGAGAACCCGATCTTGCCGACAATGAAATGATGGGTTTCATCCGTTTCGGGAATGACCTCACCGAAAACTTCTATCAAGTTGAAATCCCCTTAAAAGTGACGGCGCCCGGGGCAGCTCTTGCCTCTTTTGTATGGCCCACAGATAATGAAATTGACCTGCCTTTGGCGTTGCTGACAAAAATCAAAATTTTGTCTAAGACGCAGGCGCTCAATCCGGGCGAGATATTCTTCCAGAATGAAAACGAACTTGACCCCTCAAGACCGGCCAAGCTCAATATCGGGGTTCGTGGAAACCCAAACTTTGGATTGGTAAGAACGCTAATGGTTGGAATCAAGAACAATAAACCGGTAAACCCGGATCCGGCCATCAACAGAATTAAAGGCGAGGTCTGGTTCAATGAGTTGCGCCTTTCAGAAATGGACAACGAGGGAGGTATGGCTGCAGTGGTCAACATCGACGGAAACATCGCCGATTTTGCTACTGTTTCGGCTACCGGAAAAATCAGCACGATCGGTTTCGGAACCTTAGAAGAAGGACCCAACGAGAGAAGCCGCGAAGATCTCAAGCAATACAACATCGTCACCAACCTGAGCCTGGGTAAATTGTTGCCTAAAAAATGGGGCATCAACCTGCCGTTCAATTACGCCATTGGCGAGGAGACACTCACGCCAGAGTACGACCCTTTCAACCAGGATATCAAACTCAAGCAATTGCTAGAGGTGACGCCGGATCAGGCCGAGAAGGACAACATCAAGAACCGCGCAATCGACTACACCAAACGCCAAAGTATCAATTTTATCGGGGTGAAGAAAGAACGCGGACAAAACCAGAAATCACACATTTACGACCCAGAAAACCTTACGTTGTCGTATTCCTACAATGAGGTGAACCGCCACAATTTTGAAATTGAAAGCTACAAGGACCAACAAGTGAACACCACTGCCGACTATGCCTTTTCGTTTCAACCCAAACCGGTAGAGCCGTTCAAGAAAAGCAAATTTTTCAAGAAAAGTTCGTATTGGCAAATGCTCAGTGATTTCAATTTCAATTACCTGCCGTCGAATATTTCGTTTAGCAGCAGTATCATCAGGCAGTACAACAAGCAGCAGTTCCGCCAGGTGGAAGTGGCTGGTATTGCGCTCGACCCATTGTATCGTCGCAACTTCCTTTTCAACTACCAATACGGTTTCAATTACAATTTGACCAAGTCGCTCAAGATCAATTACACGGCCACCTCGAGCAATATCGTGCGCAACTACATCAATGAGAACAACGAACCCGACAATACCGTGACCATCTGGGATGACTACTGGAACACCGGCGACCCCAACCAGCACACCCAACAAATTGTGCTTAATTATGATTTGCCACTGAACAAATTGCCGTTTTTGAGTTTCGTCAAATCGACTTATTCCTATACAGGTGACTACAGCTGGCAACGTTCTTCATTGGCACTCGCGCAGGTTGATGTGACCGACCCCAATACCAACGAGACCGTAACGTTTAATTTAGGAAATACGATACAGAATGCCGGTTCACACAAAATCAATACGGCGCTCAACATGGACTCGTTCTATAAATACATCGGGCTTACCAAAAAAGCCAAAACACCGGCTAGAAATGCCAACCAGGCACCACCAAAACCAGGACAGAAAATCACCGACAACAATGCTAAGGGATCGGGATCGGGTGGCAGTACGTTTTTGAATGGTTTGATTGGAATTGCCACGAGCATCAAGAATATTCAGGTCAATTATACAGAGAATCGCGGGACCGTGCTTCCGGGTTATTTGCCAGGAGTCGGATTTTTTGGATCGTCTAAACCAACCATCGGTTTTGTGATGGGACTCCAGGATGACGTGCGTTACGAAGCCGCCAAAAAAGGCTGGTTGACCAATTATCCAGATTTCAACCAAAACTACACCGAGGTAACCACGCGCACCTTAAATCTTACCGCAAACGTAGATTTGTTCCCTGATTTTAAAATTGACTTGAATGCCGACCGCAGTTATACCGACAATTTCTCGGAGCAATATGACGTGTCTGACAATGGATTGTACAATTCCAGGTCGCCGTACAGCTATGGTAACTTCTCGATTACCACAATGATGCTCAAAAGTGCATTCAAGCAAAGTGATGAGAGTTTCTCATCAGCGTTTGAGGAAATGAAAACAAACAGGCTCATCATTGCCAATCGCCTGGCCACCGAATTTTACGGTACGACCGAGTTCCCGCGATACGGACAAGGCAATTACATCGTAGGCCCAGACAATCCCAATTACCAAAGCTATGTGGCCAACGCCGGTTACCCTGTTGGATTTGGGCGCAACAGCCAGGCTGTTTTATTGCCTTCATTCCTCGCAGCCTACACCGGTTTGTACAGTACACCAACCAATGAAAAAGCAAAAGACATTAGCACCAAGCCGTTCAGAGACATCCCGATTCCTAACTGGACCATCAAATACAGTGGTTTGATGCGTTACAAATTTTTCAAGGACCGATTCAAACGTTTTTCTTTACAGAATTCTTACAAAGCAACCTATACTGTCAATGCGTTTCGTTCTAATTTTGAATACGATAAGGCGCCAAGCGGTGTGACGGCACAAGGCGCTTTGAACGTAGATGCAGGCGGTAATTTGCATACAAAGACACTGGTGTCTAACGTGAATTTGGTGGAACAGTTTAGCCCATTAATGCGTATCGATATGGAGTTCAAAAACTCGGTCAAGCTCTTGGCCGAAATGAAAAAAGACCGTTCGCTATCTATGAGTTTCGACAACAACCTGCTTACCGAGGTTAAAGGCATTGAGTATGTTTTTGGAATGGGCTATCGCATCAAAGACGTGATTTTCTCTTCTCGATTGGCCGACAATCCAACCGGGATCATCAAAAGCGATATCAATCTTAAGGCCGATGTGTCGTACCGCAACAGCCAAACCATCGTGCGTTACCTCGATTACAACAACAACCAGTTGTCGGGCGGGCAAAACATGTGGTCGGCCAAGTTCACGGCAGACTATTCGTTCAGTAAAAACCTGACGGTGATTTTCTATTACGACCATTCGTTCTCTAAAGCGGTGATTTCTACTTCGTTCCCGATTACGAACATCCGTACCGGATTTACGCTGCGTTATAATTTTGGAAATTAATCACCAAACATTTTAAAATCAGCCGGGCAAACTTTACATTTGCGGCATCAATAACATAACAACAAATAACATGAACATTCCATCTAATTTAAGATACACCAAAGATCACGAATGGGTACTGCTTGAAGGCGACGTCGCCACTGTGGGCATCACTGATTTTGCGCAAAAAGAACTCGGCGACATCGTCTATGTTGAGGTAGAAACCCTTGACCAAACCTTAGACAAGGATGAGGTTTTTGGGACGGTCGAAGCGGTGAAAACCGTATCAGATTTGTTCCTGCCAATGGCTGGAGAAATCGTCGAATTCAATGAGGATTTAGAGTCTGCGCCAGAAACTGTGAATTCAGATCCTTACGGAAAAGGATGGATGATCAAGGTAAAAGTTGCCGATACTTCGGCTTATGATGCCTTGCTTTCGGCTGATGCCTATGCCGAACTTATTGGTGCGTAAATACTTGCTGCCGGCCGCCATCGGATGGACCTTGCTCATCGCGGTGCTGTGTCTGGTGAGTTTCAGGAAATTGCCCAGCATTGGCATTGGTGGTGCCGATAAGTACATACACGTTGTATTTCACTTCGGATTTTTTGTCTTGTGGTTCCTCAATTTCAGGCGACCCGACAATTTTGATAAGATGATGGCGCGCGTTTTTCTGGCCTCACTGTTGTACGGAATCGCCATAGAAGTGGCACAGGAGCTTTTCACCGCCACAAGGCATGCCGACCTTTACGACGTGATGGCCAATACCACCGGAGCTTTTTTAGCAATAGCCGTGATTATGATCGCGAATTATTACCACAAAAGAAAATAGCATAAAATAGCAGAAAAACGTCCCGCTTCGGTGGGATTTTTTTATTTTTATCGGCTCAAACCAAACCCATGAATATCAAACAGTACCTAGATTCGACTTATCTCAAAACCGCTGAGCAAGCGGGTATTTCGCAGGCAGAAAACCAAGCGGTCGCCAAAGCCTTTATCCGGGAAGCCATTGACGAACACTTCAAGCTCATCATGATTCGGCCTGAGATGGTCGCCATAGCCAGAGAGATGATAGACGCTGCCAAATCAAAGGTAGATGTGGGCACTGTAATCGATTTTCCGCTGGGGCAATCTCCGGTTGAGCAAAAACTTGCCCAAGCGCGACAAGCCATTGTCGACGGCGCGGATGACCTCGACTTTGTCTGCAACTACGAAGCTTTCAAGAATGGAGAGGTAGAACTCGTAAAATCAGAAATCCTTCAATGTACCGCGCTCGGCCTCGAACACCACAAGATTGTCAAGTGGATTATAGAGGTTGCCGCTTTGAACCACCAACAAATTATACAGCTCTCGTCATTGATCAAGAAGCTGGTCATCAACCATTTCAAGGAAGATTTTTACGCATCGGTTTTTGTAAAGTCGTCGACCGGATTTTACAAGACACCCAACAACGAGCCCAACGGCGCCACGGTAGAAACGATTATTTTAATGCTTGAGAACGCTTCACCACTACCGGTAAAAGCAGCGGGCGGTGTGCGCACTTTTGAGGAGGCAGCAGAAATGATCCGCCTGGGGGTGAAGAGAATCGGGACATCTGGAGCGAAAACCATCGCAGACGGCAAAGTGTCGGATACGAATTACTAAATTTGAACCATCAATGATCGTTATGAAAAAATACCTACTCGCATGGTGCTTGCTTTTTGGAGCCTCTTTTGCAAACGCGCAGATTGTCACCCAAAACCAGGAACAGGTACCTGTTTTTCCAGGTTGCGAAGGCCAAACCGACAAACCCTTGCAAACCTGCTTTTTCAATAAAGTTCAGGATTTTGTTTACAATAATTTCAAAACTCCGTCCGACCTCGAATCGGGTTACAAAGGCCAAGTGAATGTTGTGTTTGAGGTAGATGACCAGGGAAACTTTAAGGTGATTTATATCGACTCGAACGAGGATAAACTATCCCGGGAAGCCCGTAGGGTTTTTGCACAATTGCCCAAAGTGGGTCCCCCAACTTATAATGGGAAGTCGTCTTACGCCAAGTACACCATCCGCATTGCCATTCCATTGCAAAGTACTGCAGAGATTGAGGCCGTGAAGGAAAAGCTACGTGTCGCCGAATCAAAGAACTACGTCAAGAATGTTAACAAAGAACTCAAGGAATACGACAGTATCGTGTACCACAAATTCAACAACTCAAAGTTCGAGAGCCAACTCAATATCCCGTTTTCGCACAGCTATTACGCGCATTTCGACGCGGCGATGAACCAGGTAGGCACCAACAACCATACGGCGACTAAGCCTTACACTTACGCCGAGGTTGCCAAGTATTTCAACTTGCGCGCCGAGAATGATGCTTTGATGAAGAACAAAAAAAGCTGGTTCGGGCGCAAATTGTGGAATGAAAATACCGTACAAATTCAAGGCGAAGGTTATTGGTTTACGCTCAATCCGATTTTCGATTTACAGGTGGGGAAAGCGACTTCGAACCTCAAGGACGAAAGCACTTATCTCAATACGCGCGGGATACAAATCCAGGGCGGTTTGGGTGAAGAACTCAACTTTACCACGACCATTTATGAAAGTCAGGGCCGTTTTGCAGATTATGTCAATACCTATGCGCGTTCTATCGGTGCCAAAGGCGATCCGGGTAACGCTGTGATTCCGGGTATCGGCATCACCAAAAGTTTCAAGTCTGATTCATTCGACATGCCACTTGCCGAGGCCAACCTTACCTATACACCAAGCAAGGCGATGAACCTGCAACTGGGTTACGGCCGAAACTTTATCGGTGACGGTTACCGATCTTTGATTACAACCGACGGCGTGAGTCCGTATCCGTTTTTTAAGATCAATACCACATTTTGGAAAATCAAATACACCAATACTTATATGTTTCTCAAGGACATCCGTCCGGCTGCCACCGCAACCGACGGAACTTACACCACCAAATACATGGCCAACCACTATTTGAGCTGGAACGCCACCAAACGCCTCAACATCGGTTTGTTCGAGTCGGTGGTTTGGGCCAATACCAACGGTCGTGGCTTTGACATGAGTTTTTTCAATCCGATTATTTTCTACCGCTCGGTAGAGTTTTCGTCTTCGTCTAAATCGGGGAATGCGCTGTTGGGACTCACCGCCAAATACAAATGGAACAACCAGTTTAACTTTTATGGGCAATTGCTTGTAGACGAATTTTCGTTCGACGCGATCAAAGACGCCAACAAAAGCTGGAAAAACAAGATTGGTTACCAGGTGGGTGCCAAATATTTCAATGCGTTCAACATAGAAAACCTGTTGATCCAGGCCGAGTACAACCGAGTGCGCCCTTATGTGTATTCGCACAGCAATGCAGTAACCAATTACGGCCACGCCAATCAAAGTATCGGGCACCAATGGGGCGGTAATTTCAGCGAGGTTTTGCTAATTGCGCGTTACCACCGTCAGCGCTATTTTGCCGATGCGCGGTTCACGTATGGCAAGCGGGGGCTTGACTTTAACGAAGTCGGTTACGACATCAAAAACTATGGCGGCGACATTTACAAAAGCTACAATGATGACCGTGCCGTAGATACGCACGCCAATGTAGCGCAGGGGAATGCCACTACTGTTGTGATTGCCGATTTACAGGCGGGTTACCTCGTGAATCCGCAGACCAACCTGAAGTTCTTTTTGGGTTACGTGTACCGCAGTTTTGATCCTATACGTGAAAACGCAACGACTTTCCAGCAAAGCACAAATTGGTTTTCGATTGGATTGAGGTGTGACATTTTCAATTGGTATTTTGACTATTAGAAATTAGTCGGAAGCAGAAAGACAAAAGTAGAAAGAGGAATGTTCTAAAGTTTCTTTTCTTTCGGGCTTTTGGCTTTCAACTTTCGACTCTTTTTCGTTACATTTGCACCACAAATTCTAACGCTTTGCCAGCTGCAGCCTCTAACTTTTCGCTTAAGTCTATTTATACCGATTTTCTTGGGATCACCAAAGCGGGATTGGCCGTTAGCGTGGTGTTTTCTTCGCTCGCCGGATTTGCTTTGGGGGTCTCTGATTTCAATGCGCAGACCTGGGTGATATTAGTAAAATTGGCCATCGGTGGTTATTGCATGGTGGGCGCGTCTAACGCCTTTAACCAGGTCATAGAGAAAGATCTCGATGCCCTTATGGATCGCACCAAAAACAGGCCGGTTCCGTCGGGGCGCATGAGCTCGAGATGGGCGCTGATTATTGCAACAGTTCTTACGGTTATCGGAATTGTGATTTTGTATGCCATCAACCCCAAGAGCGCAATGTTTGGTGCGATTTCGATTTTTCTATATACGAGTGTGTACACGCCGCTCAAAACCGTGACGCCGTTATCTGTATTTGTGGGCGCTTTTCCGGGCGCGATTCCGTTCATGTTGGGTTGGGTGGCGGCAACAGGGAATTTTGGTATTGAGGCGGGCACTTTGTTTTTGATACAGTTTTTTTGGCAGTTTCCGCATTTCTGGGCCATCGGCTGGTTTTTGTATGAAGATTACGAAAAGGGTGGGTTTTTCATGCTTCCGTCAGGAAAGAAAGACAAGTCAACTGCTTTGCAGATTATACTTTATACCGTTTGGCTAATCATCGCTTCGTTGTTGCCCATGTTTGGATTTACCGGACAACTCTTTCTTTCTCCTTGGGCAGCCGTCGCCGTACTTTTACTGGGACTATGGATGTTATTCTACGCGGTAAAACTTTACCAATTGCGCACCGCTGCTGCTGCCAAAGCCTTGATGTTGAGCAGTGTCGCTTACATTACCATTTTACAAATCATATATATTTCTGATAAATTTTTACGATGACAAAACCAGATAAAATGACCGTTGACGAGCACAAGGCGAGGAACGACCGGTCTTACAAATTGCTGTTGCTGTTCGCCATGATTAGCATGACGATGATGTTTGCGGGTTTGACCAGCGCATTCATCATCAGTAAATCGCGCGCCGATTGGTTGAAGAACTTTGAAATGCCATTACCGTTTTTCTTTAGTACCGTAGTCATTGTTGGCTGCAGCCTGACTTTTCACCTTGCTAAAAAGGCGGTAGAAAAGGACAACCGTAGCGCGGTTACCACTTATCTTTTGGCTACTTTAGTACTCGGGATTGCCTTTGTGTTTTTGCAATTTGCCGGTTTTGGCAAAATCATCGATATGGGCTATTATTTTACAGGAAGTGCCAGCACTATCACCACCACATTTTTATACGTTGTTGCCATGGCGCATTTGGCGCACCTTGCGGGCGGTTTGATTTCGCTTTTAATTATAATTTATAATCATTTTAAACAAAAATACAATTCTGGTCAAACCCTTGGAATAGAGCTAGGTGCGATGTACTGGCATTTCCTTGATTTATTATGGGTTTGCTTGTTTTTATTTTTATATTTCTTTAAATAAGAAAAAAACGTAAATTTGGGAACTTTTTAACGAATAACTTTTATGGGAGCGACAGTTACTACTGCAAACAGTGAAGAAAAAACCTGGGGTGGCGGAAATGAGCCATTAAGAGCAAGCTACGGCAAATTAATGATGTGGTTTTTTATCGTATCGGATGCCTTGACTTTCTCGGGATTCCTTGCCGCTTATGGTTTTTCAAGGTTTAAATTTATCGAGACATGGCCTTTGCCGGACGAGGTGTTTACACACTTTCCCTTCATGCACGGCGTTTCTGCACCCATGTATTATGTGGCTTTGATGACCTTTATCCTGATCTTCTCTTCGGTTACGATGGTTTTGGCTGTTGATGCGGGACATCAAATGAAAAGAAGTAAAGTGGCTTTCTATATGTTCCTGACCATTATTGGTGGTTTGATATTCGTTGGGTCGCAAGCCTGGGAATGGAAGAATTTCATCAAAGGAGAATACGGCGCTATAGAAACCAAAGGCGGAAGTCTTTTGCAGTTCGTTGACGACCACGGAAAACGCGTAGCACTTGCCGACTTCGCAGCGACATTGCCCGAAGAAAGAACCCAACTTGAACGCAACAAAGGCAAATGGTTCATGGAAGAGGCCAGTTTACCAGCTTATTCGGTGGCCGAAGTTCAGGCTGGATTTGAAGCCCATCCCAATATCCGCGTTCGTACAGAAGTAATATACAAGGACGACGCTGCTGCCAAAGCCGATCCAAAAATAGACCACACTTTGAGCAAGCACAAGCACAAGACGGTACTTACAAGGGAAGAATCGGCGGCGATGTTGGCCAACGCGCACTTGGTTGTAGAAGGAGCCAATTTGACCAGAAACGAATACGGGAGCAAACTATTTGCAGACTTCTTTTTCTTCATCACCGGATTCCACGGATTCCACGTTTTTTCAGGAGTAATCATCAACATCATCATTTTCTTCAATGTCTTGCTCGGTACTTACGACAAGCGTAGAAACTACGAAATGGTAGAAAAAGTCGGATTGTACTGGCACTTTGTGGATTTGGTTTGGGTGTTTGTATTTACCTTCTTCTACCTCGTTTAATTTTTTAAAGCAAAGCATTATGTCACACGAACACGTTTCAAATACAAAGAGAATCTGGGTTGTTTTCGGAATCCTTTCTGTTATCACTACTTTTGAGGTAGCCATGGGTATCATTAAACCCGACGCCTTGCACATGAACAATTTTCTGAGCATGAATTTACTCAACTGGTTGTTCATCATCCTAACCCTGGTAAAAGCCTACTACATTGTTTGGGCGTTCATGCACATGGAAGGTGAAAAAGCAGGTCTGCGTTGGGCTGTAGTGGCGCCGGTAATTTTCCTGGTTTTGTATTTGCTTTTCATCCTCTTGGTCGAAGGCGATTACGTTTTTGAGGTATTCAAAAGCAGTATCATAAAATGGAATTTTTAACACGATATTAAATCAAAAAAAGAGGTACGCATTGCGTGCCTTTTTTTATTTTTGCAACACCATAATCCCACTTTCAGCAATGAAAAAAGCAGCCGTCCTTTTTATCCTTTTCGTTTTCCCGATTGTCGCTTATCTTTTCTTTGCTACCGGTGTGAACAGTTTTATGTACCTTCCCACGCTGACCAAGTCTGTGCCTGAACTGGGTGCCTGGCAGTCGCTCCACCAAAAGCCGGTGGCACTCACTAAAAAGATTACTATTCTAGGGTTCCCGGGCAAGGACATTCTTAAAAACAAAAGCAATTATTTTGACCTCAATCAAAAGATCTACAACAAGAACAAAGATTTCAGGGATTTTCAATTTGTGATGGTTTCACCCATTGGCACAGAAGACGACGTAAAGGAAGTCCTTCGCGGACTCTCGGATATTACCGATATCTCTAAATGGCTTTTCGTGTTTGCGCCCGATGCCGAAATCCAAACGTTTTACGACGGACTCAAACTGCGTGGAAAGCTAAGGCCTGATTTAGGCACAGACAACGTCTTTATCATTGACAAGAATCGCAACCTGCGTGGTCGTAAAGATAAGGACGAATACAAGGAAGGTTACAATGCCGCTTCTCCGTCCGATCTTTACAATGAAATGACCGACGATGTCAAGGTCATCCTCGCCGAGTATCGTCTCGCACTCAAAAGAAATAACGCCGACCGGCAAATTTAAAAGTTATGATCAAAAATAAATCTTACATCTGGATTTCACTCGTGGTGTTGGTTTTTGGCATTATAGTGATCCCCGAAATTGTCAAGCGCTACAAAAATGACGATGTGGTAAAAGGCCAAAGGCTCGATAATGTCTCAGGTAGTGGCGAGAACGACGGCAAGCTCAGTAAAATGAACCGCGCACCGCAATTCGAACTCACCGACCAAAACAACAAGAAAATCTCGAATGCCGACTATAAAGGCAAAGTGTATGTGCTTGAGTTTTTCTTCTCAACCTGCCCATCGATTTGCCCAAAGATGAACAAGAATATGCTCGACATCCAAAACAAATTCTTTGGCAATCCCAATTTTGGCATCGCTTCTATCACCATCGATCCCGAACACGATACACCGGCCGCATTAAAAGCACATGCAGAAATGCTCGGCGTGAAATCGTCGAACTGGCATTTCCT
>JAKQJQ010000415.1 GCA_029561105.1 Bacteroidota bacterium | reverse complement strand
CTGTTGTTTCAGTAGTTCCGTCTGCGCCGCAGCAATGACTTCAATGGATTGATACGTGGAAAATACGACGGTCAACGGTTGGCTTTGATCCTGCCGGGCAAGCGCGAACTGTTTCAAAATACCCTGTACATCGGTAGAAGCGGGCAAAGCGAGGTCAACAACCGAATAGCCGTCCGAATCCTCATTCTGGTTGCGTTTGCGGCTCACGTTTGAGTCGGAGCAAATACAAATGGCGTTGAAGGCATGTTGGGCATCGGCTGTCCATTCGCGCAAGGTTTGCCCCAAAAGCGCAATGGATGGAACGAGAAACAGCACTACCCCATTGCCGTCGGTTTCTTTCTCTGCAATTTGTAAGGAGGTGAATGTTTTACCCGTACCGCAAGCCATAATGAGTTTGCCACGTTCCGATGTTTTAAAGTGTTCGTGCGCGGCTGCGATGGCGGTAACCTGATGTGCCATCGGTGTTTTTTTAGCAATGCGGGATGCTTCGCCGGATAGTCCTTTATTTAATTTTGCCCAATCGACCGGCGCATTATCGAGGTCGTGCAAGCCAAGCCGCGTTACGGGCGGGTGTTGGTTTCGGATGGTCGTTTCCGCATTAGGTCCCCAATGATTGGTCGTTGAAATCCAAAGCCGGTGCTCAAAGCCGACCGTTCGGAGTTGGTCGTCTTTAAATTTTTTGCTGGAGGTAGAAAGAAAGGAATCGACGGCGGGTTTGTCCGTTACCGCGCTTTCCTGGAAACATTTGCATTGAACTGCCCAATAGTCGCCCGAAGTTGTGCGGGCAACGAGGTCGATCCCTGTATCATTTCCGCCGAAGTCGCGGCGAGCCGGGAATTCATTCCAAAGCCAGACATTGGTAAATAAGGCAGCATAGCGCGGGTCTGTCTGCAAATAGGCTTGCATCAGCCGCTCGAATTTGTCTCCTTTATCCCGTTCAGAGATGGCAAACTTGCGAAAATGGGAGAGGATGGAATGAAACGGGCTTTGGCTCATTTTTTCAGGATGGATAATGCGACGGCGAAAATAGAAAAATAAATGTCAGCGGCAGTCGCCATGATTCACAACGTGTTTGAAGAAGCGCCGAGTGTTGATCTTGTCTTCAAAACTACTTCTATCCGCTCTACTTAGATCGTTTTATTTATAACACAAAAAAGTTTTTTATATAACATTTCTGATTTGAATTCTGGGTTTTAAAAAACAAAATTGTCTATTTTTTCATATTTTATAACATTTTGTTAGTATTCAAGTTTGTTAATATAGGCCAAATTAGTATATCTTTACGCTGTAATTATTATCACTTAAACAGCACACGTGGAGTATGAATTTAACGCAGGAATTGATGGGGGGACTACTCCATTCAGATTATGAGGACCCGGAAGATCCAGCATGGATTTGTCAACTTATAAATGACGATCCGGTAAGAGGACAAAAGTTCATTGACGACCAGGTAGCAAGTTTTGAGACGTACGCGGAAAAGATGAAGTTTCTCTACGGCGTAAAAGTATGCTTTGAATTTACCATCCAAGATTTACAAAATCGTCTGGAGGACAAACTTTACCCTGTTAGTTGCTGCAAAAGGAAGACCATAAAAGATTCAGACAGTATCATTCGGCGCTACAAAAGTGCGCTGCTAAAAGTTGACAGCGCCATTTGCTATGAAACTGATTGCAATAAACTTCCGTGTGAAAGTCAGCCGAAAGGCAACGGTTCGAATTTAACACCACACCAATGGGCGCTGGCTTTTCACATATTTTTCAAAGTCATGGGAATTGAAACTACACACGGCGGGCGAATCAACCAGGTTCTGCTTGCACGTTTTATGCACCTGCTCACCGGCGAAGCCTGTCCTGCGGTTATTAACAACTCCAAGTTTTTAGACTATCTGAAAACCGCTCCTCATTTTGATCGAACAGGAGGTCGGAAAACGGTGCAGGATTTGGAAATGGTGCGGACGCACTTTGAAAACGCAGGCATTTCAGAAGCACTACTAATAATTGACACGCTAATTTTGAAGTACAAAAAGTTATAATATAGTGACATCCCTAAATTTTAGGGGAACCCTACGGGCGACCCTCACCCTTTTTTGGTTAAAATATTTGTATCAACGATCACAAAACAAGTTGGTACGCATGCAAAATCCATTTTTTGAAATTGACCAGAGACTCACCATCATTGAGAGCCTTCTACACGAACTCAAAACTGGTCTTTCCCAGCCCAAACCTGAAGTCCGGGGAATCCCTGTCAACATAGACAGAGTGAGCGCGTTGTCGAATCTCGCTAAGCCTACCATATACGGGCTCGTCGCCGCCAAAAAAATCCCGCACGCCAAACAGGGCAAAAAACTGTACTTTTTTGAGGATGAAATTATTGCCTGGATTCGTCAGGGCAAGCGTAAAACCGTATCCGAAATCGAAGCGGAAGCCGAGGCGCATATTGAAAACCGCCGCGCAAAAAAAGCATGATTCTATCATTGTCAACAATCAACGAGCTGATAGGCGGAATCAAATCCACGGTGCACGGCGTTGACGCTTATTCCCTGAAACAGAAGTTCGATTTCTTTACGCCGGTCAACGAAAACACCGGCGAGGCGCAACCATAGCTCGATGGGATTGTCACGCCGTCGAAACGTCACCTGTTCTGTCAGAGGCAGTTTGCACAAATTTGCGCATCAGGAATTGCATTTAGTCGATGGCTGATACATTTGAGACCGCACCTGAGAACTTCGTTTCGCACAACATCGAATTTGGCGTTAACCTCGATTATTCCCCGCTCGAAATCATTGACAATTTATTGCTGTATGGTTTCAACGCTTTTGCGCCGATGTCTACGAAACGGTGGCAATTAGGAGGAATGGTGTGCGAGTTGTCCAGGTATAACCTGAACGCATATGGCAAAATCGAACGGATGGGACCCATACGATTTTTATAAAAATCAGCAGTGCAAGACTCGGAAATGCAGGACGGAAGACCCAAAAACAAACCAAGAGTGCATCTGTTACGGTCCCGCTGACAAACATGGCAGTTCAAATTGCGGTACGACATAGATTCGGATTGCCAAAGCCCGCATTGAACCAGAAATGAATACTGGACTGAAAAAGTTGATGGCGTTAACCGGTATCAGAAAAGAGATTAGCAGCTACGACGCGCGGCGTACGTACACGACACTTGCCTATAAAGTATGGGAACTGGATATGTACTCCATCATGATGGTTACCGGGCATAAAGCTCAGAAAGAGTTCCTGAAATACCTATGTATCGACGGCGAAGAAAACGCCCAGATGGTTCGCGCTCAACATGTACGTTTTCAGGTTAACCGTCCAGGTTTGCTTGAAAGCGAACTCAAAGCCATTTAATTTTATATTGAAAAACATGATTTTTATATAAAAAACTTTTTGAAAATTTTACCAAATTCCATTCTGCATAATTTTGTATTGCATCTTATTGTTTTTTCCAAAACAAGACATATACCTTTGCACCATCGACTGGAGGTTACATCTAAGATTCTTCTAAGTACTTCTGGACGACTGTCACACATTTCTAACTTATAAGGAGAAGTAGATGAAGGATTATTTTGTGCACTTGGGTTTTGAAGCTTTCAGCGACAGAGTTGCTGACAAAGTAGTTGAGAAGATCAAACCTATCTTGATGCATAACGTCAACGCCACCGAAAACACAAACGTGGACACTCTTCTGACCCGCAAGAAAACAGCCCAATTGTTAAAAGTGTCTGGTCTGAACCAACTCTGCGGAGATTGTAAAACGAAGGGCAATTAAAAGTCTATGGAACAGGAACCAGAATAATGCGGTTCAAACGTTCCGAAGTAATCACTGCGCTCGATTCTCTTTGAAAGGCGAGTAATTCCACCAATTTTCTTAAAATGAGTACAACTTACAACGTCATCGGTTTCGGTGAGTTCCGTGACCATACATTGCCATGGGTTTTGTTTAACGCCCCCAATTATTTCTATCTGGGAGCCCAAAGGCAGGTATGGTCTCGACACGAACATTTACGTCGACAAGCGGAAAGAATTGATTACTTGTCACGGCATATTACGATTCCTGGCAATGAAGATGGTCTTTACCAAGTACATTATTTGGTTCCAAAATCAAGAAGGGTTCTGAGAAATGTCCAAGTGTTACATCGCTCTGAGGAACCGAGACCCGATTTAGTATACGGCCCATTAACAGTTGACCTAATATCAAACGTAATCGACCTGTCATACGCAGCATACTTGGATCTCTATGACTATTATTATGGTCCAAGGAGAATTCTTGAAGTTATATCTGACCATTACAATGGTCCCCTACTTATTGATTGGCCTGAAGACTGGCCGATAGAGTGGTCTGAAGGGTACTTTCCTGACGACGGTATTTGGGCCGAAGAATGGTGTCAACAGTTCTTTTCCGATGATCGTAATTTTCACGAGTCAGCGCGAATTATCTCATATGTTCACCACAAACGACGATGATATGGAAAGGAAGACCATCAAGAAAGTAACCGTGCTGCATACCCAAGTCCTTCGAGCGGTCAATGCGATTCCGGTAACAGTAGCCTCCCAACGTGATAGCATGATCCATGTACTGGCCATCTTGGCTCACGAGCAAAATACGGTGTCTGGAGCGGTACCGGGAGCATACATTGAAATTCCTCACAGTTACTGGAAGAAGGTAAGTGGAGCACATTATGAACGTCCTTTAAACCGACTGAAGGCTTACGGAGTCGTTCAATCCCTTGATAGTTATTCCAATTTTGAGGGTAATGTCTATTGTAAATCTTATCGAATAAATCCCGACCTCATTGATGACCAGGTAAAAAGTGTTATCTATAACGTCAGCGATAAAGGAGGCGATTCGCACCTGAAAGACAATTCAGCAGTAGCGAAGTATACCAAACGCATCTTGCGTGAGGTCAATCTCAATGTTCGTGCAGCCAAAGAAGAAACAAGGTTATATGTAAAACACCGCAAGTTTGTTTCTAAATTACAGATCGACAACGAGATCCCTGGAAATTATATCGATGAGTTCGATAGCACAAACGTACCACATTGGAAAGAAAACTTCACCAAAGGTACCGTAGAGATGCTAATTGAAAAAGCAAATCGATACGGTTGTTCTTTGATCAAAGACAAGAATCGCTACATAATCGATAAAGTAGAATCCTATCTTAATAGGAAGGCAAAGTATATTACTCAAGCATACGTATATTCCATAGCTCAAATCCAGCACCATGACATATATGCCAAGCGTAATTCAACGAATAAACGACTGGATTCAAATATAACTGGTTTCCCAACGATGTTATTGGGTCATATGTCCATCGATGGATATTCTCTGGCTTCAGTCGATCTTTCGAATTCACAAATGGTAATTTTGGCGAATATTATTGAGCAAAGTCATCTCAACTTTATTTCTGCAACTAAAGTAACGATAACGTTGGACGATCTCATATCTCAAGGTTTTGTTTCCCTAACCACAATACCCGATACCTCATCCAATCCCCAATACTATTCCTTTACCAGACCTTACCAGTGGATTACTCAACACCAAACAATTCCTGGGGCTCTTACATTTATGTGCGCCAAACCAGACACCAAAGAGGCATCAGAAGGTGAAGAAAATACCCTGATTTGGCACAATACGGAGTCGTTTCCGGCTGATTTACGCTTGTTTCTTGAACTTACAAAAACTGGCAAAATCTATGACTTCATTAAAGACAAATTGAATATGTCGACGAGAGCGGCTGCCAAGACATTGGCCTTTGAAATTTTCTTTGCCAAGCACAGATACCACGGCTATGCGAAGCGCCAACTGAAAACAATCTTCCCTACCTTAATAAGAATTATTGATGGCTATAAGAAGACAAACGGGGATAATCAATTGGCCATTATGCTTCAGGAGCGGGAGAGCGCCATATTCATTGATCGTATTATGCCGCGTCTTATGGCAAAGGGCTACAAGGTGCTTTCTAAACATGACAGTGTCCTTTGCCTTGCCGTCGACGTAACGGAAGTCGAAAGAGAAATGAGGATGGTTCTTGACGAGGAGCTTGGTCAGTACGAGTTGAAGATTACACAGGCGGACGGTACACCGTTAAAAGTCACACCGAAAAATGGTATGGTTACTCGACCGGTTAGAGATGAAGATTCGAAGAGGACATTCAACGAAAGTAGTTTGCAAAGTAGCCCAACCTTACCCAATCAAATTCACAAACCTTAGCAGTAATTAGAATACGAAACGCCCAGATCATATGGGCGTTTCGCTATTATTGTAGAGCAGCCAAAGAGTTGTATACATCAGATAGAATATGGGTACCTACTATTGGCATTGGACACCAAGAGGCACCAAAATCATTAACAATCAACTTAAAAGAGTACCTGGCCAAGATGATACGTATGCCGTTTATAAAACGGCACAGATAACGGATTAAGCGATCTGGAATCAACCTTACCGCAACTTCACCGCCTGTTCCAACCTTTCCACCACATTATCCCAATTGATCAGCGCAAACAGGCTGTCTACAAAACCGTCGCGTTTGTTCCGCCATTTCAGATGATAAGCATGTTCCCATACATCAATGACCAGCAGCGGCACCACACCCCACTGTGTCAGTTTTTCGTGGTTCTCACATTGTAGCATGGTGAGCCGGTCGAAGTACGGGTGGTAGCCAAGAATGCCCCAACCGTTGCCGTCCACGTTTTTGGATAGGTAGGCCAATAGTTGCTGCATTTTGTCATAAGACCCGTATTGCTGTTTATACGACGCAACAGGTCACCTTTAGGTGCTTCTGCTGAATGGAAAGATTCGTCCAGAAAATTGAATGCAGGATGTGGCTGGAAGATTGCAGTGTCAGTTTTTTGGTGTAAAAATCCACGTTCTCGAATTCGCCTTTGTCCAGCGCTTCCCGGATTTTTCCCTGAAACTTGTTGGCGGCTTTTACGGCATTGCCGTGGGGAAAGGTATAATGTAAGTGCACCGTTTCGGCGTCCATGTGCGGCTCCAGGGCATTTTCTGCGAACGGTAGCGCCTGATCCCTGTTCGTCTGCCAACCGGTCGATGCCGTTGGTAACCAGGTTACCGGCGAAGGCGTTTTGTTCGGAAAATGCCAGCGTAGTGCCGAGCAATACCGAATTGCGGAGAAATTCTTTTCTGTTCATGTTGTGGTTGGATTTTTAGACTGGATGCCAGGTATGGCGTTCGCTTTGGGCGTGTGCTGCCCAACTATATAAAGCATCGTAAATTTTCATGCCGATGTGTAGCATTTCGTGGTCGTCCTGATAATTGTAGGACAGCCCGGCGGAAATGGCCCAGAGTCCGGCAGATTGTGGAGCGAGGTCGAAACGGTCGATATCGGCACCGCGCACGATGGTACTGATTTGTAGCAGCGCAGTATCGGCTTTCAGGCCGTGTTTTTCCGCGATGTAATCAAACGTACATTGTTCGCCGATGTGGGTGTATTCAACACCTGGAATATCAAAAGGGATAGCGCCAAGCGCCACCGCCCGACTTTTCACTTCTTCCTTCGG
Organism: Bacteroidota bacterium; assembly: GCA_029561105.1. Classification (GTDB taxonomy): domain Bacteria; phylum Bacteroidota; class Bacteroidia; order Flavobacteriales; family Flavobacteriaceae; genus Flavobacterium. Next base: position 2,078 of record JAKQJQ010000415.1, on the reverse strand, counting down.
AACGTAGACAAATTCCGCTTCCGGGTCAACAAAACGCCGGATCAGCCAGGGACAGGCGATGCGGTCGATTTTAGGGCGTTCACGGGTAATCCACTTCATGGCATAGTAAATCTTGTTTTTTCGACGGGTTGGCGGGCATTCCTGTTTGCTATTTGATAACACCGGAGCAAAGGTTAGAATTGCCTTGCACATATATTTATTAAACTACCTTTGCGGCATGAACGCTTTCCGGAAATCGCTTTTGCTGATTTTTTGCCTTCGTCTGCTGTTATCCGGCGGGACGGTAGCGGAATTGTTCAAACTGCCTGCACTGATCGGCCACTACCTGCACCACTGCCAGACAGAAAAGCACACCTTTGTTGATTTCCTGAAAGATCATTACGGCTCACACGACCACCACGACCAAAACAGCACAGAACACCAGGCACACCATAAATTGCCGTTCAGCGGGCACCATCCGGACGGCATGAAAGAACCGGCACAGCCTTTTATTCTGGATGCCGGTCTGAAATACCTACCCATTGACCCCTCCATACCGGAAAACCCGCTGGTTTACATGGAAACGCAATGGCATTCCCAATTTTCCCCTTCTTTCTGGCAGCCCCCTAAACTTGCCTGATTTCCCTTCCTGTTTTCTGCTTGATCCAGTTCGGATTTTGCAAAATGCCTGTGTGCCAGACCACACGGGCTGATTCATTTTTCCAAAGATTTCATTTTCAACAATATATGAAAAAGACCATGCTCTTTGCAGCAATGGTATGCCTGCTATCTGTGTGGGCCTGCCATTCGCATAGCCACGATACTGAAAGCGGTCATGCACATAACCCTGACGGCAGCCACCCGACTACGGAAGCGCCGGGCCTCGAACCGCTTGCTTACACCCTTTATACGTCGCACGTAGAATTGTTTGTGGAATTTAAACCGCTGGTAGTTGGGCAGGAATCCCGCTTTGCGGCGCACCTGACGGTTTTAGGCGAACAATTCACAGCGCTTTCCGAAGGGAAAGTGACCGTCAGTCTTTCCAGTAACGGCAGCCACACGGTAGATTCGGCAGCGCAGCCCGGCATTTTCCGGTTGCGACTTACACCCGCTGCTACTGCTCAAAACGCAACGCTGACTTTCGACATCGTGACCAAAAACTTCACTGATAAGATTGTAATTCCCGACGTTCCGGTATGGCAAGATGAAGCTGCCGCGCTGGCTGCGCAGGAACCTGAAAAGCCTTCAAACGATATTACTTACCTGAAAGAACAAGCATGGAAAACCGATTTCGCCAACATGGAAGTGCAGACGCGCCCTTTTGCAGAAGTTATACGCGCTACTGGACAGATTCTTTTTGCGCCCGGCGATGAAGCCGTCGTTTCCGCACCGGCAGACGGTATGGTGCAATTCAACGGGGACAAACTACTGGCAGGGCAGGCCGTAAAATCCGGCAGCACCTTATTTACGGTATCCGGTCGCACGATCAATGATGGTAGTCTCGACGCCCGCATTCAGGAAGCACAGACACAGTACGCAAAAGCGAAAGCAGATTATGACCGGCTCGGCCCGTTGGCACAGGACAAAATTGTCAGTCAACGTGAATACCTGGACGCCCAAAACCGTTTCGAGTTGGCGCAACAGAATGTGCAGGCGTTGACCAAAAATTACGGGAAAGGTGGTGTAAGGATCGGCGCACCGATCAGCGGCTACATTCAAACGCTGCACGTTACACCGGGTCAATACGTGCAGGCGGGTCAGCCGTTGGCTACGTTGGTGAAAAACAAAAGGTTGACGGTTCGTGCCGATGTTTCGCAGCAGTACGCCGACAAAATCGCTTCCATCCGTTCGGCCAACTTTACGCTGCCCGACGGTCATTCCTGGTCGCTCGAAGCGCTGCGCGGTCGCCTGGCTGCTTCCGCAAAATCCGCTGCACCGGGTAGTCCGTTCATTCCTATTTTCTTTGAAATGGATGCACAGCAGGGTTTCCTACCCGGCGCATACGTGGACACGTATTTGCGCACTGCGAACAATCAGCAGGCGTTGACCGTGCCCAAATCGGCACTGATAGAAGAACAGGGCATTTTTTACGTGTACGT
>JAKQJQ010000281.1 GCA_029561105.1 Bacteroidota bacterium | reverse complement strand
GGCTTTTTGTCCCATGTCAGAAACTCTTTCAATTCGATCTGTTTGATTGATGCGCCTTTCGATGCAATCGTAACACGCATCAGCGGCGTTTCGACAACATAGCTGGTGTCCTCTCCCTCGAGGGACGTATAGAAAAAGCCGTCTTTTTCGAAATTGAATTTGGCTGTAGAATCTGCATTCGCTGCAGTATCATTGGCTGCAACAGCCGTAGCAGGTGAGATCTGTTTTGCAGCACTGTCCTTGACGTTCTTCGCGGAATCTTTGGCCTGGGCCATGGCAACTGCATTGAGCGAATCCTGCTGAAGTTTGACTTTTGCAATGGAATCTTTTCTGGCCTGTTCTTTCTGGCGTTCCTCTTTCGAAGGCGCATTCCAGATCGAAAATCCGATCAGGATTCCAAAAATCAGAACAAATCCGAGAATCTGGTTGTATTTCATAGTGAGAGCGTAAATTGGGGTGCAAAGGTAATGAATATTGACAAATTGCTTCGCCGAAGCCGGTTACTTTGATTTTGAGCAATCGATGGCGGCCTTGACAAAGCGGACAAAGAGCGGGTGCGGGTTTTCAACCGTACTGCGGTATTCCGGATGAAACTGAACGCCTACAAACCACGGATGATTTTCGATCTCTACAATTTCCACCAGATCTTCGTTTGGATTGATTCCGGTGGCCTGCATTCCTGCCATCGAATACATTTCGATGTATTTGTTGTTGAACTCGTAACGATGACGATGCCTTTCGTTGATCAGTTCATCATGGTAAACTTCTGAAACCTTGCTTCCGGGCTTGATTTTGCATGGATACAAGCCAAGACGCATGGTGCCGCCTTTGCCTGAAACTTTTTTCTGCGATTCCATTATATCAATGACAGGATGCGGTGTCCTGCGGTCCATCTCACGGCTGTGGGCGCCTTCGAGATTCAGCACATTGCGCGCAAACTCAATCACTGCCACCTGCATCCCGAGACAGATACCCAGGAATGGGATGTTGTTCTCGCGTGCATAGCGAACGGAAATAATTTTTCCTTCAATACCGCGTTCACCAAAGCCAGGCGCAACAAGGATTCCGGACATTCCGGCCATTTGATCAGCTACATTTTCTTCAGTGACAAATTCGCTGTGAACAAGCTTCACCCTCACTTTGTAGTGATTGGATGCACCGGCATGAATGAATGATTCAAGGATCGATTTATACGCATCCTTGAGCTCAACGTATTTTCCGACCAGCGCGATATTCACTTCGCCAACCGGATTTTTCAGACGGTACAGAAAATCTTCCCATACCTTCAGGTCTGAATCCGGAATATCATTGATGCCCAGTTTGCGCATGACAACGGTGTCGAGGTTCTGGTCGCGCATCCGGAGCGGCACTTCGTAAATGGTTTCCACATCGACGCTTTCAACAACGGCGTCGGTCTGTACATTGCAGAACAACGCAATCTTGTTTCTCAGCGATTCATTGATGTGTTTTTCCGAACGGCATACGATGACGTCGGGTTGTACACCAAGTTCAAGCAAAGTTTTTACCGAGTGCTGGGTTGGTTTTGTTTTTAATTCACCGGCGGCGGCAAGATAGGGAACCAGTGTGAGGTGAATGACGGCTGCGTGATTGCCAAGCTCCCATCTGAGCTGACGAACCGCCTCAATGTAAGGAAGAGATTCAATATCACCAACGGTTCCGCCAATTTCGGTTATAATGAAATCATATTTGCCATGTGAGGCCAGCAGCCGCATCCGATACTTGATTTCATCGGTGATGTGAGGAATGATCTGGACTGTTTCGCCAAGATAATCTCCGCGGCGCTCTTTTTCAATGACACTTTGGTATATACGGCCAGTGGTCACATTGTTGGCCTGCGAGGTTGGAATATTGAGGAATCGCTCGTAATGGCCAAGGTCAAGGTCAGTCTCGGCGCCGTCGTCGGTTACAAAACATTCACCGTGCTCGTAAGGGTTGAGTGTTCCCGGATCTACGTTGATGTACGGATCGAATTTCTGGATGGTAGTCCTGTAACCCCGGGCTTGTAATAATTTTGCCAAAGACGCCGCGATAATCCCTTTTCCCAAAGAAGAGGTCACGCCGCCGGTAACAAAAATATATTTTGTCTGATTCATTGTGTTTGGTTGTTGTTGTGTTGTTGTAGTTGTAAAAAACGTCGCAAAAATACGATTATAAATTGATAATGGACAATGGATAATTGATAATTATTTTGCGCCCTGAAATTGTATTTTAAGGCTTGGGATATTGCCTTTTGATGTTGCGGATGAGTTCCTCCAAACCGTTTAATTTGAGCTCGTAAATGAGTTGCATTTGCTGGCCGAGTTCGCCTTTTGGGAAGCCTTTGTTGTGGTACCAGACGATGTAGTATTCGGGCAGGTCGATCAGGAATCGGCCCTCGTATTTCCCGAAAGGCATTTTGGTGTGCGCGAGTTTGATGAGTTGCTGTTGGTTTTTGTCCATTGGAGTCGAAAGAGGAAAGAGGAAAGTGGAAAGAGTAAAGTCGAAAGTCGAAAGAAAGGAACGCCCGTGAAGCTCCCTTTTTAAACTTTCGACTTTAGACTTTCGACTTAATTATTTCCAGTTAAAAGTGATTTCCTTTTCGATATCCGGATGCAGGCTCAGGAAAACCGGACAGGTTACTGCGGCGCGCTCGAGGATGGTTTTGGTTTTGTCATCGGCCGCGACCGACATATTGAGCGTGGCAATGATTTTGGCGATTTTACGCGGTTCGGCTTGCATGATTTTGGTGATTGCTACAGTCGACCCAACCAAATCAACATTGAGGTCTTTGGATTTGATGGCCATGATGGATATCATGCAGGTTCCCAGGGAATTGGCTACAAGATCGGTAGGTGAAAATGCCTCGCCTTTGCCGTGGTTGTCGGAGGGCGCATCAGACAGGATCTGCGTTCCCGATTGCAGGTGCGTCGATGTGGTACGCAATTCACCCAAATAAGTGACCAACGATGTCATTAGTTTACTTGTTTTACAGACAAATCATCCTGGTATTCGAGGATGTAAACGCCTTTGTTCATATAGCCTTCGGAGTCTTTTCTTGCATACTCGAATTTACTTTCAACGCGTTCAGTCTTGTCTTCTACCGCCGATACCGCGAACTTTTTGTCTTGGGCGAGGCGCAAAAGGGTGTCAAAGGTGATGTCAAAACCGCGGGTGGCAAACTGACTTGGGAAAATTTTGTTGGCCGTTTTGTATTTCTGTTGAAAGATTAACGCTTCGGGCGTGTCGTTTTCACGCGTAAATGAAGGATAGATCATCTTTAGGATCGTCAGACGTTTCATGGAGATTTCCTCGAAATCGAGCGTTTCATTGGGCTCGATAATGGCGAGTTGGATTTGGTAATTGGCCACTTCGTTGAGTAACGCATTGGTTGTCCCTAGAATCATTCCGGTACGTTCAGAATCGAGAACTACGTAATTATTTTTGTCTTTTACAAGCAACGACTTGAGGTTGGCCACATCGAGTGCGCCCTTTTCATCGAGGCCGACGAATTGTGCAGACGGGCATTTTTTGGCAATAAACTCTTTGTTGGCGAGTCTTTTCGGGTCACTTACTACAATGATATTCCCACCTTTGCCCATCATGAAATCAAACATGGCGTTCTTGGCGTATTCCTGTGAGGGCATCGATTGAAACAAGTTGGGGAACGATTTACCGATTTCCTTAGACAGCGGCGAAATGACCGCTACGTTATTATCGCCAACCATCTCGGCTACCTTCTCTACATATTGTTGATAAAATGGCCCGATGATCGCATCCGAATCTTTGAGCTTGTTGGTGGTTACCACATCGACCACGTTAGACGACGCCTTGCTTTCCTGTGAATCGAATATCTTGACGTCGACATTAAGCCCGAGTGTACGCGCCGAGTCAATAGCAATGAGTGCCCCCGAGTAAAAATCGAGCGTCATATTCAAAAATGCATCTTTCTTGAGGCGCATGCTTGTGGTTTTGAGCGTGTCGCCCTGGATTTTAGAAGCATTGAAAGGCAACAATAAAACAAGTTCCTTTTTGGTTTTGGAGATGCTTTTAGAGAGATCGGCAAATTTGGCGCTCGAAGCCGGGATCAATTTGATCGAGCCTTTCCCCGGAACTTTGAGGATCATGCCTACTTTTACGCCATCCTTAAGCGACGGATTGAGCGCGATGAGTTCTTCTTGTGTGATATCAAAACTCTGTGTCAGGCTGTATAATGTTTCCTTTGGTTTCACCTCGTAATTGGCGTAACCGCTTTTTTTGTAGGTTTTTATGATTTCGGTCGATTCGGGTTGCTTTGCCGATTCGTCTTCGGGCTCATTTTTATCTACTTCTTTAACGACTGGCTTGGGTTTAGCTATGGTCCGTTCGGCTTCGTCATTGGTCTTTGGTTTCTCGGCACTGACCGCGGCTCCGCTAACCAACAGTTTAAAACCTATGGGTAAATTAGAAACAATTTCGGGGTTCTTCTGCTCGAGTTCGGCCACTGTCATCCCGTATTTTTTGGCAATTCCGTATTTGGTCTCTTTGGGTGCTACGACGTGATAGGCCGCATTTGCTGTAATCATTTCGGACGCCGGTTTTACAGCAGCAGGTTTGGTTTCGGTTGTACCGGCGGTCGCTTTAACCGGAGCGGGATTTCCGGCAGGCGTGTTGGGAATTTCTATGGTTTGCCCCACTTTAAGTCCATTGGCCAGCAATTCAGAATTGAGCTGTTGAAGGTCCTCTACACTCACGTTGTATTCACGGGCAATGCTGTATAGGGTTTCCTTGGGTTTTGCCGTGTGGTTGCGTAGCGGTTTGGCGTTGGATTTAGAATGCGAAGAAGACGGCTGTTTTTCATTTTTCAATGAAGTGGGCACCAAGACCACATCGTTTTCCTTGATTCCGTTCTGCGAATCGGGATTGAGTTGATAGATATCATAGGGCGTGACCCTGTACTTCGTGGCAATCTGGGTTATTGTTTCGCCTTTTCCCACGGTATGCTTGATATAGTTGCCTTGGGCAGACAGTCGAAAGGAAAATAACACGACAAGGAGAACAGCAATCAGGACTTTATTCATGGAAACGCTTTTTAGCAGGTTAGGTTATCTAGGACTATTATTGTCTTTTAATGGTTAGTGTTTGGCCGATCTGCAAGCCTTTGCTGAGCAACGACTTGTTTTGCTGTTTGATTTCATCTACCGTTACATTATATCTCTTAGACAAACTGTATAAGGTTTCTTTGGGCGCCACGACATGCGTGATTGTTTCAGCGTCTGACGAAATTGAAGCCACCGCGACCGGCTCAGTGGTTGTTGGTGCAGCCTTTGGCGTTTGCTTTTTCTCTGGTGTTGCCTTTTCAGCGACTACTACCGCGGTACTTTGTCCACTATTTTTAGCCGGCGGAATCTGAATTACCTGCCCGACTTTCAATCCTCCATTTTGCAACTCGGGGTTGGCCGACCTGATATCATCCACAGCAACACCATATTTTCGCGCTAAACTGAAAAGCGTTTCTTTTGGCACAACAGTATGCGTATCGCTGGTACGTTCATATACCACTGGTTCAGGATCTGCTTTTACAGGTTCTGATTTCTTGGTTGCCTTTTCTGCTGGCGTTTCCCGAGGTTGCTCGGCGACCGGTTCAGGATCAGGCTGGGTTTCTTCTTGCTGCGCTAGAGGCTCTTCTTTTTTGGGAACAGGAATTTTCAAAATCATACCCTGGCTTATCCCATCTACGGCAAATTTGTTGCGCTTGTAAATTTCTGCCGGATCAACCAAGTATTTCTTTGAAATCAGTCGTACCGATTCGCCTAGTTGCACTTCGTGGTTGATGATTTCTACTTCCTGGTCTATCTTCTTGCTTTGTCCCGAAACATCCAGACAAATGAAAATTACCAAAAAAAGCAAAATGCGCTTCTTCATAAACTTTGTTTTGTTTAGTTACTCCCATTCAATGGTTGCAGGCGGTTTCGAGCTGATGTCATACACCACCCGGTTCACCCCTTTTACCTTATTGATAATGTCGTTAGACACTTTCATCAGAAAGTCGTAAGGAAGGTGCACCCAGTCGGCGGTCATCCCATCAGTCGATTCAACAGCGCGCAGCGCAACCACTTTTTCATAGGTGCGCTCATCGCCCATTACGCCCACACTATTTACCGGAAGTAGGATTGCTCCTGCTTGCCAGACCTTGTCATATAACCCCCATGACTTGAGCCCATCGATAAATACCGCGTCAACCTCCTGCAATATACGAACTTTTTCTAAAGTTATATCACCCAGGATACGAATTGACAAACCGGGTCCGGGAAACGGATGCCTTCCCAATAAAGCCGCGTCAATACCCAATGTAGCACCAACCCGTCGCACTTCATCCTTAAAAAGCATGCGCAAAGGCTCAACGATTTGAAGCTTCATATAATCGGGCAAACCGCCAACGTTATGGTGTGACTTGATGGTCGCCGAAGGTCCTTTTACAGAAACCGATTCTATGACATCAGGATAAATCGTGCCCTGTGCCAGCCATTTCACGTCTTCAATGCGGTGCGATTCGTCGTCAAAGACCTCAATGAAAACGCGACCGATGGTTTTGCGTTTGGTTTCAGGATCACTGATTCCCGCGAGTTCACCCAAAAACCTTGTAGACGCATCGACGCCTTTCACGTTCAAGCCCATATGTTTGTATTGGTCGAGTACATTCTCGAACTCATTCTTTCTGAGCAGGCCATTATTGACGAAAATGCAATAGAGGTTCTTGCCGACGGCCTTGTGCAGCAAAACCGCCGCCACCGTAGAATCAACTCCGCCCGAAAGTCCGAGAACAACTTTGTCATTTCCGAGCTTTTCCTTGAGCTCAATTAAGATCTCATCGACAAAAGCATTGGGCGTGAAATTTTGGGGTACGTTCGCGATGTTGACCAGGAAATTTTCAAGTATTTTTTTTCCGTCGGTAGAATGGTAAACTTCGGGGTGAAATTGTATCGCGTAAGTTTGCTCGCCTTCAATACGATAGGCTGCATTTTCTACGTCGTGTGTGCT
>JAKQJQ010000414.1 GCA_029561105.1 Bacteroidota bacterium | reverse complement strand
GCGTACACTGCTGTGTTGTTTGAGTAAAACTGACGCCTGCTCATACGATACATCGATTTCATCCATGATCATACGCACACCGCGATCAACAAGTTTGTTGTTGCTGAGTTGCATGTCTACCATTTTGTTGCCTTTGACGCGCCCCAGCTGGATCATCGTGGCCGTAGAAATCATGTTCAATACGAGTTTTTGCGCAGTACCGGCTTTCATGCGCGAGCTTCCGGTGACGAATTCCGGGCCTACGACCACTATTACAGGAAATTGCGCCGTTAACGCGAGCGGGCTTCCTGCGTTGCACGTGATGCAACCCGTAAGGACACTATTTTCATTGCATTTTTCGAGCCCGCCAATTACGTAAGGAGTCGTTCCCGAAGCCGCGATTCCGATCACGGTGTCGTTGGTATTGATATCGAATTCCTGTAAGTCCTTCCAGGCTTGCTGCGCATCGTCTTCGGCATTTTCTACGGCGCGTCGGATGGCCTTATCGCCGCCGGCTATGATGCCGTTCACTAGGTCAAAAGGCACACCAAAGGTAGGCGGACATTCTGAAGCGTCAACGATGCCCAATCTTCCCGAAGTCCCTGCGCCAATATAGAACAACCGGCCGCCGTTTTTCATACGCGGCACAATTTGCGACACCAAAGCCTCGATTTGCGGTAAAGCTTTTTCTACGGCTAGTGGGACGGTCTTGTCTTCGTTGTTGATGCTCGAGAGTAGTTGGGCTACGGGCATTTTTTCGAGCGATTCGTAGTGGGAGGCTTGTTCGGTGGTTTTGGTAAAGGACATGTAGATTTACGGATGTTCTTGAACTTCGAAGTTCAATATTCGTTGTTCGTTGTTCGTTGTTCGTTGTTCGTTGTTCGTTGTTCGTTGTTCGTTGTTCAACATTTTTTGAATCCCAAATTTACGAAGTTGGACTGATGCTGCAATGAAGAAAGATTAATTATTTGAAGGTTCAACAATGAACGTTGAACAACGAATTTTCAAGTGGAAAAAGTGCCCGCGTTAGGGATGGGAGCAAGTACCGTGTACTGCGTACAGCCCGACCCGGTGGCGAGTGTAAAATTAACAGTTCAGTGGACTGCCGTAGCGAGCAGGCAGCTGTTGCACGAATCGATGTGAAGGGGAACGCCCAAAAAAAAATCAAACGAAATACGCCAACGCGATTCCTAAAATGATCATCGAGATTTTGGCGATGTTGAATTTATGGCCTTCGGTGGTTTCAAAGATAATGGTGGACGAAATGTGGAATAAGATACCAATGACGATGGCCGTGATTTCGCTGTAATAATGCGTCAGGAACGGGATGTATTCTGCGAGCAAAGTACCCAGCGGCGTCATGAGCGCAAAGGTAAACATGAACCCAAAAATGGCAGCTTTGTTGAGCCGCGCATGGATTAAAAAGGTCGTGAGGATAATGGCGATGGGGAAATGGTGGATGGCAATCCCAAAAGCCAGGTTGTGGTGATGGCTTACCGGCAAACCTTCTAGAAGTGCGTGCAGGCAAAGGCTGATGAACAACAACCACGGGATTTGCGTCATGATTTCGTGGCCGTGAACGTGGCCGTGTTCTGCGCCTTTGGAGAAAAACTCAAGGATGATTTGGAATAAGATTCCCACCATGATGAAGATACCCACGCTGTGGCTGTGGTCTTCATAAACCTCGGGTAGCAAATGGATGACGGTGAGCGACAATAGAAACGAACCGCTAAAAGCCAACAGCAACTTAAGCCGTGATTTGTCTTGCGGTTTGAGCAAGAGCGCCACGCCGTAACCCAATAAAACAGAAAGGAGCGGTAAGAGATAGTTCATTATTTGAAGATCATAACGAGGCGTTCGCTATCGGTTTTGTGGAATTTTTTGAGCTTGTAATCGCCAAAGATGTCGAGTAGGTAAATTCCGGCTTTTTCCATCAATTGTTGAAAATCGGGAAGGGTAAAGGCGCGTACTTTTTCTGTAAAGTGAAACTTTTCGCCTTGGTCTTCAAAGTCGATTTCCTTGTAGATGTAGCCGTCGGCGTAATGGCGTTTGATGTGAAAGTCGATGCCGTCTACAGTTTTGGTTTCATGGGCGACAAGGTTGGCCAGCACGTGGTTGGTGTTCATGAAATCGATGACCCCGAAACCGTATTCTGACAGGCTTTCCTTGATGGTCACCAGCGTCTTGAGGTTGTCGTCTTCATTGTTGAAATACCCAAAACTGGTGAACAGGTTAAAAATTGCGTCGAACTTTTCATCAAAGGTGTGGCGCATGTCGTGTACCTTGAAATGCAAGGTGTCGTTTTCATTTTTCTTAGCGGTGGCGATGCTGTTCTCTGATAGGTCTACGCCGAGTACATCAAACCCGAGCTGGTTCAGGTAAATCGAGTGGCGGCCTTTGCCACAAGCCAGGTCGAGCACTTTGGCTTTTTCGGGCAGGTTGAGGTAATGTGTAAGGTTGTCCATGAAAACCTGGGCTTCACGAAAATTGCGCTCTTTGTAAAGAATGTGGTAATAAGGAGAATCGAACCAGGAAATAAACCAATTATCAGCTTCTTTTTGCATGTTCATCAATTAGGACTGCAAATTTAGTGTATTTTTGCAACGAATACCCGAATTGACGATGGAAAATAATTTTAAGATGGTCGCCAAAACCTTTTTTGGCTTCGAGGAAATCCTGGCCAAAGAACTGCAGCTTTTGGGCGCACAGGACGTAGAGCAAGGCATCCGGATGGTAAGCTTTAAAGGCGACAAAGGTTTCATGTACAAGGCCAACCTCGCTTTGCGCACGGCACTTAAAATCTTAAAACCGGTGTATTATTTCAAGGCGACTTCTGAGGATACTTTGTACCGCGGCATCATGTCTATGGATTGGGCAAAATACATGAACTCCAACCAGACTTTTGTGATTGACACGACCGTACATTCTGATTATTTCAAGCACTCGCAATTCGTTTCGCAGAAATGCAAGGATGCGATTGTGGACCAGTTCCGAAACAAATTCGGGCAGCGTCCGAGCATCGACAAGGATTATCCCGATTTGCGCATCAACATCCACATCGATAAGGATCAGGTTTCTGTGGCGCTCGATACTTCGGGCGCATCCTTGCACCAACGAGGTTACAAAACGGCCACCAATATTGCGCCGATCAACGAAGTGCTCGCGGCAGGCATGCTCTTGCTTTCGGGTTGGGACGGACGCAGTGATTTCCTGGATCCGATGTGTGGTTCGGGGACCATTTTGGCCGAAGCGTCGATGATCGCGTGCAACATTCCGGCCAACATCAACCGACGCGAATTTGCGTTTGAGAAATGGAACGACTGGGACAATGACCTGTTTGACAAAATCGTCGATTCGTTGTTGTCGAAAGTGCGCGAATTCCACTATACAATTAAAGGATATGACAAGGCACCAAGTGCGGTTTTGAAATCCAAGGACAACATTCGTAATGCCAACCTCGATGAATACATCACGGTGCAGGAGCGCAATTTCTTTGATACGAAAAAAGAAACATCGGGACCGCTGCACATGCTTTTCAATCCGCCGTATGGCGAGCGTTTGGATATTGAGATGGAACGCTTTTACCGCGAAATCGGCGATACGCTCAAACAAAGTTATCCGGGAACGCAGGCGTGGTTTATTACCGCGAATCTCGAAGCCCTCAAATTCGTTGGGCTCAAGCCATCGCGAAAAATCAAACTATTCAACGGAAACCTTGAAGCGCGTCTCGTAAAATACGAAATGTACGAAGGCAGTAAACGCACCAAATTCCAAACTCCGGCAAACGGCACGATCTAAAATCCGAAATCTAAAATCTAAAATTGTAAGGACATGAGTAAATTACAATGGCGCGCGCTAATCTACCAGTTCATTTGTTTTGGGGCATTGTTCTTCGGCGCCCGTTTTTTGGTGATGCAGTACAGCCACCTTTCTGGTTTTTGGATTCCGATTACCGCTTTTGTAATCGCCACCATTTTATCTCCCAAATTTCAGGCAGCGCGCACGCGCGACGGTGAAAAGTTGTTTATGTCGTGGCTTTTTGTGAAAGGCATCCGAGAAATCAAATAATTTGAAAATTCGTTGATTTGAAAATGCCTCACAACCACGGGCATGGCAATCGTCAACTCCTCACTACTTCTTTTTCTTAACGACAATCTCTTTTTTGGTCTTGTAAATCGGGAAGAAATAAGACACCGTGTAGTTAAACCCCACGCCAAAATCCCCATCATAAGTGCGATGGAATCCGGGAATGTAAAGGTTGTCAAAGTTTTCGGGTTTCTTATTAGACATGAGCTTGCTCGCGCGCAGGCTAAACCCCACGTAAAAATTATTGAAAACTTTGGCATTGACGCCCGCCACGACTTCTACCCATTGGGCCGATAATCCGTTGAACTTTTTGCCGGATAAGATCGTCGCCGTCTCACCAAAATAATCGTTGCGGTTGTACACCAGGTAAGAGTTCAGCGTTTGGCTAAAGGTACTCACGCCATAGCGCATTCCTACATAGACTTTATTTTCCATGTCGAGCCAGTTCTCGTAGAGATTGTAGTCGAAACCTACCCTGAAATAAGTGCCTTTGGTGGTAAAATTCAATCGCTCGTCGTTAACGGTTTTGTTCTCGTTGCCCAGTTCACCCGCCAGGAAATAGTTTTTAGAGAAGCGGTAATCGCCTACGAGTTCGAGTCCCTTATAATCCTTCTCGTAAAAGGAGCGCGAGAGTTTGAACAGGTCTACGCCTACGCGAAATCCGTAACGTTCGGTCTTGACGATGACGCTGTCCTGGGTTGCCGGCTTTGGTGCTGTTTTTTTGTCCTGTGCCTGCAAACCCGAGAATAGCAGCACAAGCGCCAAGCTAAAAAGTAATCTTGAGGTGTGCATCATCTTCGTTTAAAATAAGGGGTTGGAGTAGCGTGACACTTTGAATCCAGGTACCGTCGGCGGGTTCTGCGTCGGTTAGTGTGTAAGGATTCGCACCAAAAATAAACAATGTCTTGAACCCACAGGCGCGTGACACAAAAATATCGGTACGGGTATATTTGAATTCAAGATTGTCTACGTTGGTAATTGCCGTATTCTCGGCACCGTAGTTTAGGATGAATTTGTATTGGGTTATATCGGCAGTGGATTGCAACGGAACCGTAATGCGGCTTACCCCGTTAAATCCTATCGGCTCATCTTCATGGCCTTCGGCTACCAATGCCAGGTTGGTTACGTTTTTCAATTCTGTGGGATTCGATTTACTGTAGAAATCAATAATGAGTCGCGGCGTGGTAGCGGTCGATGGATCGCAGATGTCGTCTTTTTCGCAACCGGGCAGCGTGAAGGCAAGTAGTAGGAGTAAAGCAATCGATTTTTTCATTTTTTTTAGGAGCTGGTTCCTGCTGTCCGCTTTGTCTTTTCCTTGCTAAAGAAGCAAGAAAAAGGACGCCGCTTCCATCAGGGCTAGGGCTTTTTACTTCATTCAAATATAGCTAAATTTTTGAGCAGCGCGTCGCCGGTTTGTTTTTCTAAAAACACCTAACGGCTATGCTCGCGCCTCCAAAAGTACAACATTTTCTACATGGTGCGTCTGCGGGAACATATCCACCGGACGCACGCGTGTGACCTTGTATTTCTCGTCCATCAAAGCCAAATCGCGCGC
>JAKQJQ010000241.1 GCA_029561105.1 Bacteroidota bacterium | reverse complement strand
TTTCATGTCCGCGTTCGAGCGCAATCCGCTCAATCACTTTCCCCATTTTCCCGTATCCAAGCAAGGCGATCTTCATCAGAATTTATAGTTTATGGCAAAGCCCACGTTGGGTTTATAATCGAACTCATTGGTCTGGAAACTCGGTGTAAAAGTCAGGTTGTCGCTCACGTTGAACTGCTTTAAATGCGCATCCACGTTGGCGTCAACGATATTCAATACGTAAAAAGCACAGGTAATCAAAACAGACAAATCACGGTTGCGCTGGTAGAATTTCTGCGCGCGAATCAATCGGTCATTGTCAAGGTAGGCGTACTTGGGATTGGTAATCCCGAGCAAACGGTCCTTGTACTCATTGCGAAACTCGTGGTAGCGTTTGTTGTTAGAATTGTAAAAGTAAAAACTGGTCCCGATAGCGCCGTAAACCAGCGGCATCTTCCAGTATCTTTTGTTGTAGGCTTGCCCGAGTCCCGGAAAAATCGCCGAATAGAACGCGGCTTTTGCCGGAGACAGCGGATTGATTTCCTTGTCTTTGACGGTGTCTTTTGACACCAGAATGGCCTCGCTTTTCACTTGCGCGAAAACCGGTGTCCCGAACCCAATCAGCAAGGCGATTATGAGAATGTATTTTGGCACTAACCCTTGATTAGTTTAATGATGCGGTTGAAATCTTCTTCAGAATGAAACGGGATTGTGATTTTACCTTTCCCGTTTCCGGCTACTTTGACGTCTACTTTCGCGCCAAAATACGACGCAATGGTTTTTTTCTCGTCGGCCGAAATGGCAAACGGATTGCCTTTTGGCGCTTTTGCCGCAGCCGGCTTAAGGCTTTCCTGGTAATTCTTCACCAAGCTTTCTGTTTCGCGTACCGAAAGATTTTGGCTTACGATTTTCTGGTAAATATCGGTCTGTACGTCCTGGTCATCGATGTTGATGATGGCACGTCCGTGGCCCATAGAGATAAAGCCGTCGCGGATGCCTGTCTGGATAATCGGGTCGAGTTTCAACAATCGCAAATAATTGGCAATCGTCGAACGTTTCTTGCCGACGCGCTCACTCATTTGCTCTTGCGTGAGTTGGATTTCATCGATGAGACGTTGGTACGAAAGTGCAATCTCGATCGGGTCAAGGTCATGACGTTGGATGTTTTCCACGAGTGCCATCTCTAGCGACTCCTGGTCGTTGGCAATCCTGATATACGCCGGAACAGTCGTTAATCCAACAATCTTAGATGCGCGTAAACGGCGTTCGCCAGAAATCAACTGGTATTTATTGAAATCCAATTTCCTTACGGTAATCGGCTGGATTACCCCCAATTCACGGATTGACACCGCCAATTCCTGCAATGATTCTTCATTGAAATTGCTACGCGGCTGGAATGGGTTGATTTCTATCGCCGCAATTTCTAATTCTATGATATTGCCGACAACTTTGTCTGCATTCTTGTCGTCTACCGACTGGATGTTGTTCTCGGGATCTTTTAGCAATGCAGATAATCCTCTTCCTAATGCTTGTTTTTTGACTGCCTGTGACATAAATCTTAATTGCTGTTTTTCTTGATGATTTCCTGCGCCAGGTGCAGGTAATTGGTAGCGCCTTTGCTGGTCGCGTCATAATTGATGATACTTTCGCCAAAACTCGGCGCTTCACTGAGCTTTACGTTTCTCTGGATGATGGTTTCAAAAACCATATTGTTGAAATGTTTCTGAACTTCCTCAACCACCTGGTTGCTGAGTCGCAGCCTCGAATCATACATGGTTAAAAGCAAGCCTTCAATATCGAGCTCGGCATTGTGTATTTTTTGTACGCTTTTGATCGTGTTGAGCAACTTGCCCAAACCTTCAAGCGCGTAATATTCGCATTGTATCGGGATGACCACAGAATCGGCTGCAGTCAAAGCGTTGAGTGTCAAAAGGCCCAACGACGGCGCGCAGTCAATCAGGATGTAATCGTAATTGTCCTTGATACTTGCCAATGCCTGCTTGAGCATGTACTCGCGGTTCTCTTTGTCAACGAGTTCAATCTCGATTGCCACAAGGTCTATATGCGCCGGGATGACATCGACGTTTGGCGATGAACTCTTGATAATGGCTTCCTGCGCGGTATGGCTTTGCTCGATTATCTGGTACGTGCCCACGGTAACCGTTTCAATGTCAATCCCGAGACCTGAACTTGCGTTGGCCTGCGGATCGGCATCTATCAGCAATACTTTCTTTTCTAAAACACCCAATGAAGCCGCGAGGTTTACCGAGGTTGTCGTTTTTCCCACGCCGCCTTTCTGGTTGGCAATAGCAATGATTTTACCCATTTAATTTTTAAAATTTTGAGCGGTAAAAATACAATTAATTACGGGTTTTTCAAGGGATATTTGTTAACAAAAGAATAAAGTCGAAAGAGGAAAGTCGAAAGTCAAAAGTGGGGTGGTAACAGGTTGATTTTTAGAAGCTATTCCGGCTATCCGTTCCAATCTTTTGCAAAAACAGATTGCCCTCCACTGCGTTTCGGGCAACCCGTTTTTGCAAAAGGATTTCCACTACTATCCGGGCTAAGCGTTGCCAGCTTCCAGCTCGCGCGCTAAGAAGCGATTTGTTTTTTCGCCATGGCTTCGGCGAGTTTTTTTGGGATTGGCCGGCAAGCGCAATTTTTAATATGCTCCAAATGCCAGGCTACCCTTTGTTCAAAGGTTGCGTTTTTAGGCATTTTGTGCTTCTCGTGCCAATCCTTGTTTGTTTTCATTTCCTCTTTCCTCTTTCCTCTTTCCTCTTTCCTCTTTCCTCTCGGCTATTTATTCTTCTTTGCCTTGATCATCATCTCCAACATATCCCACATTTCCTCGGGAATCTGCTCGAGCAAATTGAATTGTCCGGCACCTTTAAGCCATTCGCCGCCATCAAGTACAATCACTTCGCCGTTGATGTAAGCCGAGAAATCAGAAACCAGGTAGGCCGCGAGGTTCGCCAATTCCTGATGATTGCCCACGCGCCCGAGCGGAACTTTTTTAGCCATGTCGAATTTCTCTGCCAAATCTCCTGGTAATAGTCTGTCCCAGGCGCCTTTGGTGGGGAACGGTCCCGGTGCAATGGCGTTCGACCGGATGCCGTATTTGGCCCATTCTACCGCCAAACTCCGCGTCATGGCGAGCACACCGGCTTTTGCAGTAGCACTCGGAACGACATAAGCAGAACCCGTAAACGCGTATGTGGTTACGATATTGAGTATCGTTGCGGTCTCTTGTTTGCTGTCAATCCAATGTTTCCCAAAGGCAAGCGTACAGTTTTTCGACCCCTTAAGTACAATGTCAATGATGGTGTCGAACGCATTGGCCGACAATCTTTCTGTAGGAGAAATGAAATTTCCCGCTGCATTGTTGAGCAACACATCTACTTTACCGAATGTCTTAAGGACTTCGTGTAGCATGTTTTCGACTTCGTCATAATGGCGCACATCGCATGGCAACGGCAG
>JAKQJQ010000193.1 GCA_029561105.1 Bacteroidota bacterium | reverse complement strand
GCCGTAGTCATCGGCAGCACGATAGGCGTGGGTATTTTACGCACACCAGGCAGTATCGCCGCGCTCCTTCCCGATGCGAAGATCATCATGGCGTGCTGGGTTTTGATTGGGTTGTACATCATCCTGGCGGCCAGTTCTTATGCCGAACTCACCACAATGTTCCCCAAAGCAGGTGGCGCGTACAACTACATCAAGCGCGCTTTTGGGAACTATCTGGGCTTTCTTAACGGTTGGTTCGATTTTCTGACCAATGCGATTGCACCGGCGTATTTCTGCATTGTGCTGAGCGAGTATTCGATTTTGATGTTTCCGCAATTGGCCGACTTTAAAACCATGGTCGCCGTTTCGTTCCTGACTATTTTTACCGCAATCAACATGCCCGGAATCAAGAGCGGCAGTTTTGTGCAGCAACTCACGAGCGTAGCCAAGGTCATCTTGTTCCTGGTACTGATTGTAGGTTGTTTTACCTTTACGCCCGAAAATAGAATCCCTGCCGAAACCGCGGTCGTCAAAGGTGGATTGTTGCTTGGCCTTTTCAAATCACTGCAACTCATTATGGGAACTTACGACGGTTGGATGTCGGTTTCTTTTTTTGCCGAGGAAGACCACGATCCGTCTAAAAATATACCAAGGTCATACCTGCTTGGCGCTTCGGCGATTGCTGTTTTGTATGTGCTGATCAATGCGGCGATTTTATACGTGATTCCGGTCGAAACGATTGCGGGCAAGCCATTGGCGGCTTCGGATGCGGCGGCTGCTGCGTTTGGCAGTTGGAGCGGCACGTTGATGACCGCGGTTGCAATATTTTCTGTCGTCGGAATCCTCAATGCGTACATGCTGATTCCGTCGCGTATTTTGTTTGGGCTGGGTCGCGATGGGTTTTTCGTCGGGCAAAGTACTATTGTCAACAAAGGCGGCACACCTTATTATTCACTGTTGATTTGCTATGCTTTTGCTTTGGTACTTACGATTTACAGCTCGTTCGAGCAATTGTTTGGCCTCGCCACGCTGATGATGACCGCCGTGACCGGATTTGCGTTTGCGTCACTTATCCAACTCAGGAATTCAGAACCCGATTTCCCGAGGCCTTATAAGGCATTTGCGTATCCGTTTTCGACTGGCCTTGCGCTAATTGTGACCATTGCTTTATTCATCGGATTTGCCTTGAGCGATGCGTTGAGCTTTTGGTTGATGGTTGGGATTACGGTGGTTTCGTATCCGTGTTATCGGATATTTGTTCAATCGAAAGTTCCGTAGTTCTGATTAAAGGTAACTTTGATTTAATTCAATCGTTGTCCAAATGTAGAAACGCGACCCATTCAAGGTATAAACCAGATTAAATGATGTGTCATCCCGAGCGCAGTCGAGGGACTTAACAGATAAAAAATATAGCCTCTCGACTGCGCTCGGGGTGACAAAAAAGCGAAATATAAAACCCATGAACAAAGTACAACCACATTCCCTCTTCACCGATTTCGACATCAACCTATTCAAAGCCGGAAAACACTTTCGCCTTTACGAAAAACTAGGCGCGCACCTCATTGAAGTGGATGGCGTCAAAGGCGTTTATTTTGCCGTTTGGGCACCGTCGGCACGGTCGGTTTCTGTAATCGGCGATTTCAATTATTGGATCCAGGGCGAACACCAGCTCAATGTGCGCTGGGATTCATCGGGTATATGGGAAGGCTTTATTCCTGGGGTTGAAAAGGGTACGATTTACAAGTATAAAATCCAATCCAACAATAATGGTATCATTACCGAGAAGGCCGATCCGTTTGCATTGTACTGCGAGCATCCGCCGCAAACCGCCTCGGTGGTATGGGATCTCGATTACAAATGGAAGGATGACAAATGGATGAAAACCCGCAAGGATCACAACGGCCTTGACAAACCTTATTCGGTTTATGAAGTGCATTTGGGTTCGTGGAAACGAAATGCCGAAGGCAAATTCCTCACCTATCTTGAACTTGCCGATCAGCTCGTGGCCTATGTCAAGGAAACTGGTTTCACGCATGTCGAGTTCATGCCTGTGATGGAATATCCGTACGATCCGTCGTGGGGCTACCAGCTCGTGGGGTATTTCGCGCCCACTTCGCGTTTCGGCAAACCGCAGGATTTCATGCACCTCGTAGACAAATTGCACCAGGCGGGCATTGGCGTGATCCTGGATTGGGTGCCGTCGCATTTTCCCGACGACGCGCATGGTTTGGGCTTTTTTGACGGTTCGAATTTGTTTGAACATCCCGATCGCCGCAAAGGTTATCATCCAGACTGGAAATCGCTGGTGTTCAATTACGGCCGCAATGAAGTGCGCTCGTTTCTCGTCAGCAATGCGATTTTCTGGTTGCAGCATTATCATGTGGATGGTTTGCGTGTGGATGCCGTGGCGTCGATGCTTTATTTGGATTATTCCAGAAAAGACGGCGAATGGGAGCCGAACATTTACGGCGGACGCGAAAATCTCGATACCATCAGTTTTCTCAAGGATTTCAACGAAGCCGTGTACTCTACTTTTGAAGGCGTGCAGACGATTGCCGAGGAAAGTACGTCTTTCCCAATGGTATCGAAACCTACATTTAATGGCGGCCTCGGTTTTGGCATGAAATGGATGATGGGTTGGATGCACGACACTTTGCAGTATTTCCAAAAGGAACCGGTTTACCGCAAATACCACCAGAATGACCTGACTTTTTCGATGACGTATGCGTTCAGCGAAAACTTCATGTTGCCGCTTTCGCATGACGAAGTGGTGTATGGCAAGAAATCAATCGCCGGACGGATGCCTGGCGACGAATGGCAGAAATTCGCGAACCTGCGTTTGCTCTATGGCTATATGTTTACGCATCCGGGCGCGAAATTATTGTTTATGGGCGCCGAATTTGGGCAAAGCGGTGAATGGAATTTTGAGAGCAGCCTCGATTGGCACCTGCTTGAATTTGGTTACCATGACGGAATCAAAAAGTTAATCACCGGACTCAATGGTCTGTACAAATCCAATCCGGCTTTGTATGAAAAGCAATTTTCGCCCGAAGGTTTTGAATGGATCAGTTATTCAGACCACCAGAATGCGGTGATGTCTTATATCCGCAAAGGTGAAAAGGAAAAGGAAAACCTGGTTGTGGTTTGCAATTTCACGCCGGTAGTGCGTGAAGATTATCGTGTCGGGCTCCCGAAAAAAGGAAAAATCACACAGATTTTCAATACCGATGACACAGTATTCAGCGGCAGCGGCGTTACCAATGCCAAAGCCATCAAGATCGATGCGGAACCTTGGAACGGACGCGAATTTTCTGCAGCGGTGACTTTACCGCCATTGGCAGTAGTCGTGTTTAAATTATCGTAAAGTTAAATTCCGAAATCGGGGAAGTAATCGTAAGTGTCGCGAAAATCTTCGTCGATTACAATGCTGAGTTCTGTGGCTTCGAACGCCGGGTCGTTTTGTGGTTCTTCTATGAGGAGCCGGTGTACGACTTTTAAGGTAGTGTTGGTTTCCATAATTGAGGATTTATTAGATTGGTTGCTCCAAATTAAAAAAGTGTTTGGAATTGTCCTGCAATTGTCGGTACAAAACTTATTTTTCGGATAAAAAGCTACAATGAAGCCTGTTAGTTCTATTTTTTGAAAGAAAAAAGGACTATGCGCTTGTATCGCGCGCAGGTTTTCAAAGGCGTTTTCAACTCAAACGTTTGCGTGAAAATCTCTAAAATTCCATTATGCCAACCAACTAATTTTGTAAGTTTGAAACCTTTGCGGATTCCCAAATTCCGCCGGATTTTATAACCACAAGTATGATTACAAACACCGAATTAGAATACAAAGGCGATCTCTATCCATCCAAAATCACCGAATTCAAAAAAGAAACCGACAGCGTTTACTTCTATACCGACAACAGTGTTATCCTGAAGATTACAGTACTTCGCGACAGCATGCTGCGTTTTCGCTACACGACCAAAGGCTATTTCAGCAAGGATTTCTCTTATGCGATAGACAAGACGCAATCGCACGGCTACAATTTCCTCGAAGTCACCGAAGAGAAAAAACACTACGCCATCAAAACCAGTAAAGTCATCTGTACGATCCAAAAAGAGGACTTGCGCATTGCCATCACCGACCTTTCAGGGAATGTGATTTTAGAAGATGAGAAAGGATTCCATTGGGAAGAAAGCTACCACTTTGGCGGCAACATCGTCAAGATGAGCAAAGCCTCGCGCGACGGCGAGAGTTTCTACGGATTGGGCGATAAAGCCTCGCATGCCAACCTCAAAGGCAAGCGCGTGGAGAATTGGGCCACCGACCAATACGCGTTTCACAAAGACCAGGAACCATTGTATAAGGTGGTTCCGTTTTACATCGGTTTGCACCACAAGGAAGCGTACGGCATTTTCTTTGACAACACCTTTCGCACCTGTTTCGATTTCTGCCACGAGCGCAGAAATGTCACCAGTTTTTGGGCAGAAGGCGGTGAAATGAACTACTATTTTATCTACGGTCCGCTCATGGCCGATGTGGTCACTACCTATACGCATTTGACCGGAAAGCCAGAATTACCGCCACTTTGGGCGCTGGGTTACCACCAATGCAAATGGAGTTATTTCCCTGAAAGTAAAGTGCGCGAAGTCACCTCCAAATTCCGTGAGTTGCAGATTCCGTGCGACGCGATCTATCTCGACATCGATTATATGGACGGATTTCGATGTTTCACCTGGAACAAAGAATATTTCCCCGAACCCAAGCGCATGGTAGACGAACTGGCGCAGGACGGATTCAAGACCGTGGTCATCATCGATCCCGGAATCAAAATAGACAAGGATTATTGGGTGTACAAGGAAGCACTAGAGAAAGACTATTTCTGCAAACGCGCCGACGGCCCTTATATGAAGGGAAAAGTATGGCCCGGCGAATGTAATTTCCCCGACTACACCAATCCCGAAGTGCGCGAATGGTGGGCCGGATTGTTTAAGGAGCTCATCGCCGAGATTGGCGTGAAAGGCGTCTGGAACGACATGAACGAGCCCGCCGTGATGGAAGTTCCCGGAAAAACCTTCCCCATGGACGTGCGCCACGATTACGACGGCAATCCCTGCTCGCACAGAAAAGCACACAATATTTACGGAACGCAAATGGCGCGCGCTACTTATGAAGGCGTCAAGCAATTTGCGTATCCCAAGCGGCCATTTATCATCACGCGCTCGGCCTATTCGGGTGCGCAACGGTATACGTCGTCCTGGACGGGCGATAATGTCGCGTCTTGGGAACACCTTTGGATTGCCAACATCCAGATGCAGCGCATGTCTATTTCGGGTATGGGTTTTACGGGTTCGGACATTGGCGGTTTTGCCGAGCAGCCTTCGGGCGAGTTGTATGCACGTTGGATTCAATTGGGCGTGTTTCATCCGTTTTGCCGTACGCACTCCTCTGGCGATCATGGCGACCAGGAACCTTGGTCATTTGACGAGGACGTAATCAACATTACGAGGAAATTCGTCCAATTGCGTTACCAATTGCTTCCGTATTTGTACACCATGTTTTGGGAATACATCAATGACGGCGTGCCGATGCTCAAGCCGCTCGTGTATTTTGACCAGGAAGACCAACAGACGCATTACAGAACCGATGAATTTATCTTTGGGAACCAAATATTGGTTTGCCCGATTTTAGAGCCCAATGCACAAGGCCGACGCATGTATTTGCCAATCGGCAACTGGTACAACTACTGGACTGGCGAGCTCGTTTCGGGAAGAAAGGAACTTTGGGTCAAAACCGATTACGACCAGATCCCGATTTTTATCAAGGAAGGCGCCATGATCCCCAAATATCCGGTGCAGCAGTATGTGGGCGAGTTGGAATTTGATGAGATTACCCTTGAGGTGTATTTCAAATCCGGTAAGGAAAAATCCATCCTGTATGAAGATGCCCAGGACGGTTACGATTACAACAAAGGGCGTTTCAGCCTGTCTACTTTTAGACTTAAAGGCAGCGAGAACAACCTGGTTATCCAACAATTCAAGGAAGGTAAATTTGAAGTGAACTATTCAAAGTACCGCATCAATCTGCACGCCTTGCCATTCAAGGTGAAGCGCATCTACATTGACAACGAACGTGCCGATTTTGAACCGCTTGGGTTTGATGGCAAAACTTTGTTAATCGATAAAGATTTTACGGAATTGCATATCACCGCCGAATAATTTTAATTGTACTTTTGTTAAAATTAAAATTGAAAACCATGAATAAACGTATTTTACTATGCGGAATCGGGATTGCAGCCTTGGCGGTTGCCTGTGCTACCAACCCATTTACGGGAAAAAGCACCCTTGCTTTGGTTCCTGACTCGCAAATTCTGCCTTCGGCTTTTGCCCAATACAGTACTTTCTTAAAAGAAAATAAAGTCGTTACAGGAACGCCCGATGCGCAACGTGTTCGCACCGTTGGAATGAAAATCAAAGGTGCTGCCGAGAAATGGCTCGCTGCAAATGGATACGCTGGCTACCTCAATAGTTACCAATGGGAATACAACCTCGTAGACAGCAAAGAAGTCAACGCCTGGTGTATGCCCGGCGGAAAAATCGTCTTTTACACCGGAATCTTACCCATTACCCAGGATGAACAAGGCATGGCAGTAGTCATGGGACACGAAGTCTCGCATGCGCTATTAAACCACGGGCAACAACGTATGAGTGCCGACGTACTTACGCAATTGGGAGCCGTTGGAGTAGGCGCGGCGGTAGGCAATAAAAGTGAAGCCTACCAACAAGTCGCGATGCAGGCTTATGGCGTCGGGACGCAATTCGGGGCTTTGCTTCCGTTTAGCCGAAGCCATGAAAGCGAAGCCGATAAGATTGGTTTGACCTTGATGGCGATTGCGGGCTACAATCCCGAAAATGCAGTGGCATTCTGGCAACGCATGGCTGCAAAATCGGGTGGGCAGGCGCCACCGGAATTCATGAGTACGCACCCATCAGATGCGACAAGGATTGCCAACATCAAGGCGATGATCCCCCAAGCAAAGGCCGAAGCGGCAAAGTTTGGGGTGACGTTTAAATAAACCAACATGTCGATATTATAAGAGCCATTCTGAAAAGGGTGGCTTTTTGTTTACGGTAACTTATCGGCGATTGTGTCAACGGTTTGAAAAAATTAAATAAATTAGCCCATCTTAAAAACAGACCATGGCAGATTTACCAAAAGGAAGCAAGAAACTACTCAACGCCTGGGCGTTTTACGATTGGGCGAATTCGGTTTATCCGCTTGTCATTTCCTCGGCCATCTTCCCGATTTTTTATGACGCCCTTTACAGCGACCGCAGCAAAATTATCCACGTTTTTGGAATGAATGTCAAGAATACCGCGCTGATCAGCTTTGTGACTGCTGCGGCTTTTTTGGTCGTTGCGGTGATTTCTCCGCTGCTTTCGGGCATCGCCGATTATGTGGGCAACAAAAAAAACTTCATGCGTTTTTTTTGTTATCTGGGTGCCTGTTCGTGCATTGGGCTCAATTGGTTTAGCCTTGAGAATATTTATCCCGGATTGCTTTTTTATTTTTTGGGATTGATTGGATTTTGGGGAAGCGTGGTTTTCTACAATTCGTATTTGCCCGACATCGC
>JAKQJQ010000192.1 GCA_029561105.1 Bacteroidota bacterium | reverse complement strand
GGTCGCCAAAAGGCTCATTTCATATTTAAATAAGTGTCTTTGTGATTTTTCAGTTAGCGAAATTAAACATAATTTCTCAAATTTTGGGGTTGTCGGCAACCAAAAACTGAGAGTAATACAAATTGCGGTAGTAGCCGTCGGCACGTCCGAGCAATTCAATGTGTGAGCCTTGTTCAACGATCAGGCCTTTGTCCATGACGACAATTTTATCGGCATTGACAATCGTTGCCAAACGGTGCGCAATAACAATCGAAGTACGGCCTTTGGTGATGGTTTGGGTTGCGCGTTGGATCAATTCTTCAGAATACGTATCGATGGATGAAGTGGCTTCGTCCAAAATCAAAATACTCGGATTGCTTACGTAGGCGCGCAAAAATGCAATCAATTGGCGTTGTCCGGACGATAGCATTACGCCGCGTTCCTTAACATTGTAATCGTAATTTTCAGGCAGGCTCATGATGAATTCGTGGATGCCGATTTTTTTTGCTGCGGCAATTACTGCTTCGCGCGAGATATCGGGATTGTTGAGCGTGATGTTGTTGAGGATGGTATCGGCGAACAGGAAAACGTCTTGTAAAACCACAGCAATCTGTTTGCGGATCGAGCTCAAACTATAATCGTTGATGTTCCTGCCGTCGATGCAGATCGTTCCCTTGCTGATTTCGTAAAAACGGTTCAGCAGGTTGATGATAGTAGATTTCCCGGCGCCCGTCGCACCGACTACGGCAACGGTCTGGCCGGCGCGGATGTCGAGGTCGATGCCTTTGATGACTTCTTCGTTGTCGATGTAGCTGAAATGAACACCGCGGAACTCAATATTGCCTTCAAACAATGGCGCTTCGAGTGTGCCCGTGTCCTGGATCTGGTCGTCGGTATCGAGGATGTCAAACACGCGGTTGGCCGAAATCATCCCCATTTGCATCTCGTTGAACTTATCGGCGATCTGCCGCAACGGGTTGAACAGCATCGAGATGAACATGGTGTAGGAAAACAAGTCGCCGTAAGTGGTGAACGCATCGCCGTTGAGGATGCGGATGCCGCCGTAGAGTACCACGAATCCCAGTGCGAGCGACGAAATGATATCGGCAATCGGGAAGAAGATCGAGTTGTATAAAATGGTCTTGATCCAGGCGCGGTTGTGTTTGCGGTTGATTTCACTGAATTTTTGGGCCTCGATGGTTTCGCGGTTAAATAGCTGTACGATTTTCATTCCGGTCACGCGTTCCTGTACAAAGGTGTTCATGTTGGCGACCTGGGTGCGCACTTCCTCAAAGGCGAGTTGCATTTTGCGTTGGAATATCCGCGTCACATAAACCAGTATTGGCATGGCTACGACCACAATCCAGGTGAGTTTCCAGTTCATGTAAAACATAAAACCCAGTACGACAATCATTTTTAAAAGGTCGCTGATGATCATGAACAAACCCTGGCTGAAAATCTTGGCAATCTGTTCAATGTCAGAAACGGTGCGGGTTACGAGTTGCCCCACGGGTGCGTTGTCGTAATATTTCATCCTAAAACTCAGCATGTGCCTAAACAGTTTCACGCGGATGTCCTTGACAATATCCTGACCGAGCCAGTTGGCCCAATACACAAAATAAAATTGCGAACCCACTTCGAGCAGCAAAACCACCGCCATCAATATAATGTAAAGCAATAATCCGTGCTGGTCGTGTGTCTTAAGGTAACCATCAACGGTTTGCTTGAGCAAGTACGGGCGCAGCGCAGCGAAAACCGACAGCGAAACAGCGAACAAAATCACCCCATTGAACCTAAACCGATAAGGCTTGGTGTATTTGAGGATGCGTTTGAAAACGTTGGTATTGAATGCTTTTGCTTTCATAGATCAGTCTGAGGGCAATGATTGGATAAACTCTGAGGCCAGTTCGATTATTAATTCGGGTGCTTCTTTGTGCGGCGTGTGCGCTATGCCGGGCAGTATTTCTTTCACGGCTTTGCCCGAAACCCGGTCAACGATTCTGTTTACTTGCGCCAGCGTACCGAATTCGTCATTTTCGCCCTGGATGACCAATACCGGACAGGCAATCAGCGGGAGTAAATTTTCCAGGTTCCAGGATTGAAAAGCGTGGCTCGTCCAGGTTTTCGTCCAGGCGTTGAAAAGCGCGTCGGTTTTGTCGCCGTGGTATTTTTCGAGTTTCTGTTTGAGGTTGGTGGTTTGGTATTGTTCCATCGCTTCGCGGATGCCTTTTATGGTTTCTGCTTCAACAAAGATATGTGCACCTTCTGAAATTACGGCTGCGATTTTATCGGGATATTTTGCTGCGGCAATCAATGCAATCGATCCGCCGTCGCTGTGTCCGAATAAAATAGGACGCCCAATATTCAAGGTTTCGATGAGCTCGATGAGGATTGCGGCTTCGTCTTCGAGATAATCGTTTTCGCGGTTTGGTTTGACCAATTCGCCCGACGCACCATAACCGTTGCGGTCGTAAACGAGCAAATTGCACTGCGACCATTCGCCAAGCTGCTCGGGGAAATCGCGCCAAAGCGAAATGCATCCGAGCGAATCGTGCAGGAAAATCAATGTGGGCCGATTTTCAAAACAAATCAGTTGCGAGAACGCGATTTTAGAATTGGCGATGTTGATATGGTTTGTGGTCGCTATCATCAGGATTGGAGGTATGGATAACGGATGTCGGTCAAATACAAACCGTGCGCGGGTACAGAAAATCCGGCTTCACTACGGTCTTTGCTGGCGATGATGTTGGTAAAATCATCAATGGAAATTTTGCGAAGGCCTACGTTGACCAAAGTACCCACAATGGCGCGTACCATATTGCGCAGGAAACGGTCGGCCGAAATGGTAAATACGAATCGGTTGCCGTTGCGTATCCAAAAAGCCTCGGTGATTATACAATTGAAGGTGTTCACATCGGTATTGACCTTGGAGAAGCATTGAAAATCGGTGTGGTTGAGCAATTCGGCCGCGGCCTGATTCATCAGGTCGAGGTCTAGCGCGGTTGGGTAATACCAACTTTGTTCATTTAAAAAGACATCCTTAAAATGGTGGATGTGGTATTGGTAGGTACGCCTGGTGGCGTCGAAACGTGCGTGCGCGGTATCGTGGACCCCAATGATGTCAAAAACGGCGATGTCTTTGGGCAAGTAAGAGTTGAGTTTGTGTACGAGGGTTGCCGCGTTGAATTCCTTTTCAGTGTCGAAATGGGCGTACATGAGTTGGGCGTGTACGCCGGTATCGGTTCGGCCTGCGCCCATCAATTCTACGGTTTCATTGAGGATTACCGAAACCGCTTGGGTCAAGGTTTCTTGTACCGATACGGCATTAGGCTGGAATTGCCAACCGTGATATGAGGTGCCGTTATAGGAAAACCGAATGAAGTAGCGCATGAAATTAAAGTGCAGTTTTGCAGCGCAAAGATAACAATTGTTGGTGGTAAGGAAATGTTAATTTAAGGTGCTGAGGAAAAAGGTACTAAGGTGCTGAGGAAAAAGGTACTAAGGTGCTGAGGTAAAAGGTGCTAAGGTGCTGAGGTAAAAGGTGCTAAGGAAAAAGGTGCTAAGGAAAAAGGTACTAAGGCGCTAAGGAAAATGGTATTAAGGTAAAAGGTACTACGGTGCAAGGTTCTGAGGTTTTGAAACTGGGAATTGGAACGGAATGTTTAATTTTACGCAGAGTCCCTAGTCCCGATTACCTCACAAAATGATATTTTTAAATTTTGTGCTCGGTCGGTTCGCTGCGCTCGTGTGCAACGGAAATCCGTTTATTGCTTAGAAAATAATGTTCTGTTTCACGAAATGGCCCTAGGCAATAAAAGATTGCAGTGTATAGCGGGAATAGCTTCTAGGAAAATGAAATCGAAGATTCACGAACACCAAAAAACAATATAAAATTGTGAGTAAAAAAATCCTCTTGCTTTCTGATACCCACAGCCATATCGATGACTCGATTTTAAAATACGTGGAGCAAGCCGATGAGGTTTGGCATGCCGGTGATATAGGGGATTTACACGTGACCGACACTTTAAAAAAGCACAAACCGTTGCGTGCGGTGTTT
>JAKQJQ010000174.1 GCA_029561105.1 Bacteroidota bacterium | reverse complement strand
TCCGTATGAAATCCCATTGATGCAGCATAAAAACCAACGCCGGTCGAGCCCCATCAAGAACATCTGGGCCAAATACTCGGATATTGCCAGCGCCGGGAATTACGGCATCAAGAATTACGAAGGCGACAAACTCGCCATTTTTAATGAAGCCGGATTCCTCGAAATCGCGATTTTCAGGAGCAACCCAATGAATGTAGGCAGCGCTTCGAGCTTGCTGGGTTTGGGTTACCGCGATGTGATTACGATTCAATTTTTATAAAACGGATTTTGTAAATTCGCCACGCCAAAAGAAAAAAACATGTTTGTACGCATCGTAAAAATGAGTTTCCACGAAGAACATATCGCGGCTTTCCTCGAAAATTTCGAATTGATGAAAACCAGGATACGAAATGCCGACGGCAACCGTTTACTGGAATTGTACCAGGACAAAAACGACCCGCGGATTTTCTTTACCTACAGCTATTGGGAAACCGAGGAAGACCTAGAGAATTATCGCCAATCTGAATTGTTCTACGACGTCTGGGCGTTCACCAAGAAATTGTTCAATGCCAAACCCGAAGCCTGGAGCGTGGATAAATTAGTAAGCTTACAATAAGTATTAATCTCAAAAGTAAGGCCTCAGAACCTCAGTTCCTTAGCGCCTCAGCACCTTAAAAATGAAATCCATACTCCTCAGAGAAATAAAATCCTTCTTCGGATCGCCTGTCGGTTATCTCGTCATCGCGATTTTCCTGCTGCTCAACGGCCTGTTCGTTTGGGTGTTTGAAGGCGATTACAACATCCTCAACAGCGGTTTTGCCGATATGAGCCCGTTTTTTACCATCGCACCGTGGATCTTGATTTTCCTGATTCCGGCGGTGACCATGCGGAGTTTCTCGGACGAAAAAAAACAAGGAACACTTGAATTGCTTTTAACTAAACCACTGAGCCTCTGGCAGATTGTTTCAGGGAAATTTTTTGGTGCCATGCTGTTGATTGTCATTGCGATTGTCCCTACTTTCATTTATGTGTATGTGATTTCCAACCTCGGCATGCCAGCAGGTAACATCGACATGGGCAGTACGATGGGATCGTATTTTGGGTTGTTGTTTTTGATTGCGGCGTATTCGGCTATCGGAATTTTTACTTCGACACTTTCAGAGAATCAGGTTGTGGCGTTTATACTGGCCGTTTTCGGATGTTTTGTTTTTTACTTTGCTTTCGAGGCCGCTTCGACTTTATCGCCCGATTTTGAGAATATCATTGCTGCCGTAGGCATGGACAGCCATTTTAAAAGCATGAGTCGTGGCGTGATTGACACCCGTGATGTTTTGTATTTCGTGAGTATTGCCGTGGGCTTCCTCGCTTTGACTGTTTACAAACTAAAATCACTCAAAGGCAATGGATAAAAGACACCACCTCAAAGCCTTAATGTTTACGCTGGTCGTACTGGTAGTGCTCAACGCGGTCGGGACGCAGTTTTTCTACCGTTTCGATTTGACCCAGGACAAACGATACACGCTCTCGCCTACTTCGCTCAAAATCCTCAAGGACGTTAAGGATCCGCTGATTGTGGATGTGTTCCTCAAAGGGCAATTCCCGGGCGAATTCAAGAAACTACAGATCGAAACCCAACAGCTGCTCGAAGAGTTTAAGGCCTACAACAAGAATGTAACCTTCCAGTTTGTCAATCCGATTGAGAACGAAGAGGAGCGCGATACGATCATGCAATCGTTTCTAGACCGTGGCCTAACGCCAGTTAATGTCACCATCGATGACAAAGGCAAACAAACCCAGGAAGTAGTTTTCCCGTGGGCAATCGCTACTTACAACGGTAGAAGTGTAAAAGTGCCGTTACTCAAAAACAGCATGGGCGCTTCGACTGCCGAGAAAGTAGTGACATCGGTGCAACATTTAGAGTATGCGTTTGCGAACGCTTTCAACACGATTTCGAAACCCAAGGAAAAGAAAGTGGCCGTGATTAAAGGTAATGGCGAGTTGCACGATATTTTGATGGCTGATTTTATCAAACAGGTACGCGAGAATTATTTCATCGGAACCTTCACGCTCGATTCGGTTGTCAAAAAACCCAATGAAAGCCTGGCTTACCTCAAGAAATA
Source organism: Bacteroidota bacterium (assembly GCA_029561105.1). Lineage (GTDB taxonomy): Bacteria > Bacteroidota > Bacteroidia > Flavobacteriales > Flavobacteriaceae > Flavobacterium. The sequence goes on along the minus strand of JAKQJQ010000174.1, from coordinate 4,411 downwards.
TGACCTAGCCATCATCGCCAAACCCACCGAGAAATTCTCGGATGCCGAAAAGTTGGTGCTCGACCAGTTTGTCATGAACGGCGGCAAGACCTTATGGCTCGTGGATCAGGTGAATATTGAGATGGACAGCCTCTACAACGATCAAGGTGCATCACTGGCGTTCCCAATGGATTTGGACCTCAATGATATGCTGTTCAAATACGGTGTGCGCATCAACCCGGTATTGGTCAAGGATGTCATGGCGGCGCCCATTGCGCTGGCAACCGGTGAACAAGGCAGCGCGACGCAATACACCCAGTATCCATGGTTCTATGCGCCATTGGTGTATCCAACGGTCAAGCACCCGATTGTGAGCAACCTCGACGCAGTCAAATTCGATTACGCCAACGCGATCGATACGCTTAAAAACGGCATCAAAAAAACCGTGCTGCTGCAGTCTTCGCCTTATTCTAAATTTGTGGGCGCGCCGGTTGAAGTGAATCTTGCCATGGTCAATGAACGCCCAGAACAAAGCGAATTCAAAGGAACAGGGAATATCCCTATGGCGGTTTTGCTCGAAGGGAAATTCCATTCGGTGTATGAAAACCGCGTGTTGCCGTTTGAAGAGAAAGGCTTCAGGCCTATCGGCGCGACAAACAAAATGATTGTGGTTTCGGACGGTGATGTGATCAAAAACCAACTCGATAAGAATTTCCAACCGCTCGAGCTCGGCTATGACAAATGGACCAACAAGCTCTACGGAAACAAAGAATTCCTGATGAATTGCGTGAACTACCTGCTCGACGACAGCGGACTTATTAACATTCGCAGCAAGCAAGTCAACCTGCCTTTGCTCGACAAGCAAAAAGTGTATGACAATTATACGGCGACACAAGTGATAACTGTCGGACTTCCAATTGTACTTTTGGCTATTTTCGGGCTTTTGTTCACGTTCTTGCGCAAACGCAAATACGCGGTTTAATGTTAATAAAATTCTTTTTGATATTTGACGGTTTAGGATATATTTGTAAAATGTAGCACCGAGCGGCTACGCCAAAAATTATATGCAAATGAAATTTATAGTATCGAGTTCGTACTTATTAAAACAACTTCAGGTATTGGGAAGTGTGATCAACAGCAGCAATACCTTACCCATCTTAGACAATTTCCTTTTTGAATTAGACAATAAAACGTTGACGGTTTCGGCTTCTGACCTTGAAACCACCATGTCGGCTACCTTAGAAATCGATTCGACCAGCAAAGGAAGCGTTGCCGTTCCTGCCAAACTGTTGCTTGAGATCCTCAAGACGTTCCCGGAGCAGCCTCTCACCTTTACTGTTGAAGAAAACAGTACGATTGAGATCAGCTCGAACTCGGGTAAATATGCCCTGGCTTACGCTCCTGGCGAAGAATTCCCAAAATCAGTGAGCCTTGACGACCCTTCGACCACTTTGGTCCCTGCCGATGTGTTGGCCACCGCGGTAAGCAAAACCATTTTTGCCGCCGGAAACGACGATTTGCGCCCGGTAATGTCTGGAGTGTTTTTCCAGTTCTCTCCAGAAGGACTGACTTTCGTGGCTACCGACGCGCACAAACTCGTGAAGTATGCGCGTACTGATGTGAAGGCTTCTCAGGTTGCCGATTTCATCATGCCTAAAAAACCATTGAACATCTTGAAAAGTATCCTTGGCGCTTCTGATGCCGAGGTAAAAATTGAATACAACGATTCGAATGCTACGTTCTCGTTTGACAACTACATTCTTTTGTGCCGATTGATCGACGGGAAATACCCCAATTATGAAGCGGTTATTCCAAAGGAAAATCCAAACAAGCTCGTGATCGATCGTACACAGTTCTTAAATTCGGTACGCCGTGTGGCGATTTTCTCTAACAAGACCACGCACCAGATCCGCCTCAAGATTGCGGGTGCCGAACTCAACATCTCTGCCGAGGATATCGATTACTCAAACAAGGCAGAAGAGCGTTTGACCTGTGATTACCAAGGCGACGATATGCAGATCGGGTTCAACTCGCGGTTCCTTACCGAAATGCTCACCAACCTGCAGTCAGACATGATCATGCTCGAAATGTCACTGCCCAACCGCGCCGGAATCTTAACGCCGGTCGATGGGCTCGAAGACGGTGAGACCGTAACCATGCTGGTCATGCCGGTGATGCTCAACAACTAACCTAACCAACCTTTATACCTAAAACCGTTCGGCCTTGCGTTGGACGGTTTTTTTATTTCGGGCCAATTGACAATTCGGATTAAGCAAGTGTTAAATTACCGCAATGTGTATAAGTTTCATGTCAAAAAATTTTGTATTCCATCTTAAATTATTAAAATTACATCAATATATATTAACCCAAACGGCGGAACCGAAAAGCCTTACGAGTAGGAAAAACAACCCAAAAAATAAACAATAACTTATGAAGAAAAATGTACTTGCAGGTTTGATCTGTATGGCCGTAGGATTTTCGGCAAGCGCCCAGAAACTCGATAAATTCGGGGCAGATTTGGCCAAGAAAAGCGTAATGGGAAAAGAAATCAGGGTTCCTTACACTGACCTTTCCAGCTACTACGGATACATCAAGCCCGGTTCGGCTCCAGACGAAGTAAAAGGAGGGAAAAAAATGTACTATGTGTACGTTTGGATTCCGATCGCTGCACCAGAAATCGGTGTCCGTATGATTTCTCCGGTGCCAGACAGCATGAAACCATCAGACAAGGATTATGTAACGGCCGAATACACTGCCAACGCAGCCGATACCAAAAACTTCTTCGATACCTGGGTGTCGCTAGAAAGAGCCGAAGGCATCCTAAAACTAGAAGATGTTGCTGCCAAAGCAAAAGGCGCCAAATGGACCGTGATCGACCAAAACGACGACTCCAGCGAAATGCCCGCACAGCCGTCAGGAAGCAAATACAATTCATTGATGCGTATCACCAGCGAGACTTCCAATCCTGTAAAATCTTTGGTGATGGGATTGTACAGAATTGGTTTCACGACTTACAAGCACGGTGAAGTTCAGGGAAGTTTCCTTGCGCAAATCGGAGCGCCTGTTAAATTGCCAGGTGTAGCAATCGCTGCAAAACCTGCCGATTTGGCCGCTGCTGCCAAAAAATAAACCCAATTATTTTGATAGGATAAACCGTCGGTTGCTATGGCAATCCGGCGGTTTTTCTTTTTTAGTCGTGTAGCGCCATTATGGGAATCTTGAGATGGAACGCGAGTTTCTTGGTAAGGCTGGTATGGAACAATCCCTCAAAAAAGCCTTTATGGTGTTTGGGCATCGCAAGCATATTGATCTGGTGGGCTGTTATAAAATTCAAAATTTCGCCTTCTACATCCTCAGTGCGCGTGATATGGAAATCGATCTTGTCGTAAGCAATTCCTTGTTTCCAGTTTTCCACGACCCGCTGGTCTGTATGGTCGTCATTCTCAACATAGAGGCAAGTGACGCGCGATTGGAATACGGTGGCCAGTGCAATGACCTTATCCAGTAAAGGGCGGTCTTCTGGCTTGAATTTGGTTGTAAACAGGATGTGGCTAGCCTGCTCATAGGCGCAACCTTCGGGGATAGCCAATACCACCGATTTGCTGTGATGCATCACTTTCTCGGTCACCGATCCCAAAAATGTCGACGCCAATCCCTGTGCGCCTTTGGTTCCCATGATGATATAGTCTATGGCCTCCTGCTCGCTGATGCGATGGATACTGTCGATCAAATTACCGCTCTCCAGGACGTTGCTGATTGTGATATGCCCTAATCCGTGCTGCTCGGCGATGTCGCGCAATACCGGGATGTGGTGTTTGTAATTCTCAAAGTTGCCCAGCTCGGTCACTTCATAAACGTCGAGCAGGTACACCGGCGCCTGGATGTAATCAAAGTCTACCTGCGGCAGCTCGTAGACGTGCAGCGTGATGATTTCGGCGCCCATACTGGCCGCAAATTGCAAGGCATAGACAAAGGCATTGTTGGCGGTTTGGGAAAAGTCGGTGGGGAACAGTATTTTTTTCATTGATTGAGGAAGGGCGTTTGCGTTTAGGAAAATGGTCTCTTGATCTTGTTAATCCGAATCAATCGTTGCACCGTTATTATTTAGGCAAAGGATTGTCTTGCCTAAATTTAAGCCTTATTTGTCGAATACCGAAACCTTTAACGTTAGTTTTTGAGCGTATGGAACTTCGATTGCGTTAGGGATTCTTTGGGGCGCCTTTTAAACCTTCCAGGTTTTAAAAACCTGGAAGGTTTAAACAAAGCCCGCCGCCAAGCCCCACCGTAACGCCCAAAAACTTTATCTTTGCCCCAAATCCAGCAATTAAATGATCCATCAAGATTCGATTGTAGCTTTGGCGACACCATCCGGCGCAGGGGCTATCGCTGTCATCAGGGTTTCGGGCCAAGACGCGATTGCCATCGGCGAGCG
>JAKQJQ010000173.1 GCA_029561105.1 Bacteroidota bacterium | reverse complement strand
GCGCCATGCAACTCTCCGTAATCATCCTCAACTACAACGTCCGCCATTTTCTCGAGCAATGCGTACTCAGCGTACAAGCAGCGCTCGAAAACATTGATGCAGAAATTATAGTTGTCGACAACAATTCTTCCGACGACAGTTGCGAAATGATCAAGCAGCGTTTCCCGCACATCAAACTCATTGAAAACCAAACCAACGCGGGTTTTCCAAAAGGCAATAACATCGGTGTTGCCCAGGCCAAAGGAGAATATCTGTGCATCCTCAATCCCGATACCGTTGTCGCCGAAGATACTTTTTCTAAGATTCTCGAATTCGCCAAATCCAAAAAAGACTTGGGGATTGTGGGCTGTAAACTCATCGATGGCACAGGGAATTTCCTGCCCGAAAGCAAGCGCGGTATCCCGACGCCGTTTGTGGCTTTTACCAAAGTGATGGGTTTGTATAAAATTTCGGAAGCTTTCGGGAAATATTATGCGGCGCATTTGGGTGAAAACCAAACGGGGAAGGTGGAAATTTTGGTTGGTGCGTTCATGCTCATGAAAACCCAAACCTATCGCGAAGTGGGCGGTTTTGACGAGGATTGCTTTATGTACTCAGACGATATCGATTTGTCGTATATGGTGCTAAAAACCGGCAAGTCCAACTACTATTTTCATGAAACAACGGTCATCCATTACAAAGGCGAAAGCACCGTGCGCGATGGTTTGTACATGAAACGTTTCCGCGAAGCAATGGATTTTTTCTACAAGAAACACTTTAGGAAATCATTGTTTTTTGATGTTTCGATGAAAATCGGTGCCATCTTGTTTTCAATCGTAAAAAAAAACCAGGCAGTTGTAAGTGCCCTCAAGCCCAGTGAGTACGTGCTTTTATCCGATAATGAATCGCTACGTCTTGAAGTTGAAAACTTGTTAGGAAAAAAAGTCACACGATTCGATACCAACCTGAAAAATACTATAAATTCGCTAACAAGCCGTTCTTTTAGAAATACCGAACTCATTTTTGACAACACAGCGTTGCGTTTCAAGACGATTATTGCTATGATGGAGCAACTCAAAGACAGCGGGTTGACTTTCAAAATCCTGCCGCAAAACAGCAGGTTTTTCATTGGCAGCAACAACAGCAATGATCGCGGTGAAGTGATAAAGATTTCGGAATAAGACGGTTAGAAACGCTATAAAATTTGCGCGATTCGTGATGAAAGCTAAAATAAATCATTAATTTCGCAAGCAGAAAAAAGAAACACCTTTATAGGTTAACAATATGGCAAGATTTGAATTGAAACTTCCCAAAATGGGAGAAAGCGTTGCCGAAGCAACCATTACCAATTGGCTCAAGGAAGTTGGCGACAAAATCGAAATGGACGAAGCGGTCCTCGAAATCGCTACAGACAAGGTAGATAGTGAAGTGCCATCCGAAGTTGCGGGTATCCTGGTCGAGAAACTCTTCGGTAAGGACGATTTGGTACAGGTAGGTCAAACCATCGCCATTATTGAGACCGAAGGCGGTGCTGTTGCCGCTGCCCCGGTTGCCTCAGAAGCGCCAGCTCCAACTCCGGTTGCCGTTGATACACCAGCTCCTGCTTCGGTAGCCGAAGTCACAAAAACCGTAGAAGCAGCCCGAGATTTCGTAGCTGCACCGGCAACACCACAAGATTTCTCGGCATCCGAAAAATTCTTCTCGCCACTTGTGAAAAACATCGCCAAAGAAGAAGGCATCTCTATTTCAGAATTAGAATCCATCACCGGCACCGGAAACGAAGGCCGCGTCACCAAAAATGATATCCTCGATTATATCGCCAACCGCGGAAAAGCGCCTGTTGCTGCCGCGCAACCCGCTGCAACTCCAGCCGCAGCGCCACAATTAGAAACTCCAGCTGCGCAACCAGTACAACCAGCGGTAGCTCCCGCACCAACAGCACAACCGGTAGCCGCCAAAGCAATGCCTGTTTCTGTAAACGGAGCCGACGAAATCGTAGAAATGGACCGTATGCGCAAGCTCATTTCGGGTTATATGGTACAATCGGTACAAACCTCGGCACACGTGCAGTCGTTTATAGAAGTTGATGTGACTGCCATTTGGGACTGGCGCGAGAAAAACAAAAACGCATTCGAGAAGAGAGAAGGTGAGAAGCTGACTTTTACGCCAATATTCATGGAAATTGTTGCCAAGGCGCTCAAAGATTTCCCAATGATGAACATCTCTGTCGATGGCGATTATATCATCAAAAAGAAAAACATCAACCTGGGAATGGCAGCCGCTTTGCCTAACGGTAACCTGATAGTTCCGGTCATAAAAAATGCCGACCAGCTCAATTTGCTTGGCATGGCCAAAGCCGTGAATGACCTCGGAAACCGCGCCAAAGCCGGTAAACTAAAACCAGACGATACTCAAGGCGGGACTTATACCGTAACCAACGTGGGGACTTTTGGTTCTGTATTCGGGACACCGATCATCAACCAACCGCAGGTGGGAATCCTCGCGCTTGGTGCCATTAGAAAAGTACCGGCGGTCATTGAAACGCCCGAAGGCGACTTTATTGGTATCCGCAAGAAAATGTTCCTGTCGCACAGCTACGATCATCGTGTGGTAGACGGCGCACTCGGCGGAAGCTTCGTAAAACGCGTTGCCGATTACATGGAAGCATTTGATGAAAACAGAAGTTTTTAATTGAAAATCAAAATAGTAGGAAGCGGTTCGTTGTGAGCCGCTTTTTTTATATATTTAAAAAAAATCTCCAGACATGACAAAACAATTACTTATTGCTGCGATTGCGGTTTTTTCGTTTGCTACATCGCAGGCCCAAAACTATTTCCTGGATACCGACTACGGAACCAACGGGCGAACCATCTTGGGTTTCCCGACCGCTTCTAATGTTGAAATGGCCACGATGGCGCTGCAACCCGATGGCAAAGTGATCACCTGCGGGACTTACAATTATGAACTTTGTTGTCCGCCTGCTTATTTTTACGACTTAGCATTGGCCAGGTTTGATACCAACGGCCAGCCCGACAGCAGTTTTGGTGTAGATGGTGTCGCGACGATCCAGATTCTCAATATGCGGGAAAGCAACCACAACGAAGTCAAGGTGCTCGATGACGGCAAATTGCTTATATCAGTTAATGGCGAAGGGCTTTTTAATGGAGAATTTGCGCTGGTACGACTGAATTCGGACGGGTCGCGTGATGAAACTTTTGGTAACAACGGCCAACTCAATATTGATTTTGGCGGAAACGAATCGGCTTGGGCGATGCAAGTCCAGCCTGACGGAAAGATTGTAATCGGCGGCGGCTCCTCGATCACCACATTGGGGAACGACGCTTATGATTTTACCATTGCCAGGCTCAACGCCGACGGCTCTAAGGATTTGGACTTCGGGACCAATGGTTTGGCGAAATTTAACTTTGGCGACGGTGATAACTTTTCAACCTTTAGCGAAGACCTGCTTTTCGATTTGTTGCTGCAACCCGACGGTAAGATTGTCGCCGCCGGACAAAGCGCCGTTTTGCTCGGCGACGCTAAATTTGCGCTACTAAGGCTCAACGCCGACGGATCTGCCGATACCGAATTTGGCAATCAAGGCCGCGCACTGACCGATTTCACCGCTGAGGATGAGTCGGCACAATCGATTGCGCTGCTGCCCGACGGCAAAATAATGGTGTCGGGCACACATTATTACAGCAATGATGACAACGAAAAAGTAGTCGTAGCCAAGTACAACCCCGACGGCAGCGCCGATACTACCTTTGGTACAGACGGAAAGATGATGCTCGACGATGGCAATGAAAACCCGCGCTATTTTGCATTTTCGTCCAAGGTTACGCCCGACGGAAAATTGCTGGTCTGCGGTGGCGGTGGCAACCATTCCCCCAATTTTGACGGATTCCTCGTACGCTTCAACGCCGATGGAACCTTTGATACAACTTTAGGGGAAAACGGCTGGCTTTGGGCAGACTTTGGCGAGTGGGAAGTAACGGCAGATATGGTTTTACAGGAAGATGGCGCGCTGGTTATGGGTGCTACGACGAGTTTTGGAACCAACCGGTTTTTGGTGTGGCGTTATACGACGCCTGCCTTAGCAACTACCAGTTCTGAAAAGACTGCTTTTGCCGCGGCACCAAATCCGTTTAACGATTATGTAAACCTGACTTTCAATTTGCAGCAGGCGCAAAAGCTGTCGATAGATTTGATTGATATTTCGGGACGGCTCGTGGGCAAGTTCGCTTCGGGTCAATATTTTGCGAAAGGGCAAAACTCGTTTCGGGTTGAGGTTCCGCAGACGCTTTCCAAAGGGACTTACTTCCTCAAAATAAACGACGAAAAAAATACCACAACAGTCAAAATCCTTAAATAGAACCCAATCAAACAACTACACCCGACAATCGCAAGTTGTCGGGTTTTTTGTGGGTTGGTATTTCTAAACTGAGGCAATAAAACCAAAATTTCCCGTTTAAAAAGGTTACATTTGTCTTCATCCAAATACATAAAATGGAACTCAAACTAAACAAACCGATTTGTTTTTTCGACCTTGAAACCACTGGTATTGAGGTGGCTAAAGACCGGATCGTTGAAATTTCTATATTCAAGGTTTATCCCAATGGCAATAAGGAAAGCAAAACCTGGCTCGTGAATCCTGAGATGCCGATTCCGCCGCAAGTCACTGCGGTGCACGGTATCACCAATGAGAAAGTTGCGAATGAACCCACGTTCAAGGAACTCGCAGCGCAAGTCTATAATATGATCAAGGATTCTGATCTGGGTGGATTCAATTCTGACCGTTTCGATATCCCGCTTTTGGCCGAAGAACTCCTTAGAGCCGGAGTGGATTTTGACATGAAAAGCCGCGTCTCTGTAGATGTACAAACAATTTTCCATAAGATGGAAGAACGCACCTTGAGTGCCGCGCTCAAATTCTACTGCGGTAAAAGTCTTGAGAACGCGCACTCTGCCGAAGCCGATACGATGGCGACCTATGAGATACTCAAAGCCCAACTGGAACGTTATCCAGAACTGGAGAACGACATGAAATCACTGTCTGAATTTACCACGCGCAAACGTACCGCCGATTTCGCCGGCTTTATAGCCTACGATGCCGACGGCGACGAGGTATTCTCGTTTGGCAAACACAAAGGCGTAAAGGTAGACAAGGTTTTAGAAGACGAACCCGGTTACTTTGGCTGGATCCAAAATGCCGATTTCCCGTTGTATACCAAGAAAGTGCTTACAGCCATTAAACTCAGGAAATTAAACAACAAGTTCAATTAGGTACAAGGGCCAGGGTGCAAGGTAAAAGTTAGCTGCACCCTGAACCCTGAACCCTGCACCTTGCACCCTGCACCATGAAAATTATCTGCATCGGCCGCAACTACGCCAAACACATAGAAGAATTAAAAAACGACCGTCCCGATGAACCGGTTGTTTTCATCAAGCCCGATTCGGCCATTTTGCTCAAACAACATCCGTTTGTGATTCCTGAATTTTCGGATGACATCCACCATGAAATTGAAATTGTCGTACGCATCAATAAAGTGGGCAAATACATCGATGCCAAGTTCGCGCACAAGTACTACGACGAGATTGGTGTGGGCATTGATTTTACCGCGCGCGATTTGCAGCAAAAGCTCAAAGAAAAGGGTTTGCCGTGGGAAAAAGCCAAGGCTTTCGACGGTTCAGCGGTTATAGGTGACTTTATGTCGAAAAAAATTTTTAGTTCGCAGGAAAGTCTTAATTTTGAACTCACAAACAACGGGAAAACCGTTCAAAAAGGTAATTCGAGCCTTATGTTGTGGAACATTGACGAACTTGTAGCGTATGTATCTCAATTTTTTACACTAAAAATCGGCGACATCATTTTTACCGGTACACCAGAAGGTGTGGCCGCGGTTAAACCCAACGACGTGTTGGAAGGATTTTTAGAAAATAACAAATTATTCAGAATACAAGTAAAGTAATGGCCCTAAACTACAACCTAGCAAAAGTTTACGCATTGTCAGACAATGACCCTGATTTCGTGAACCAGATTATCACCTTATTCGTGACCGAAGTACCACAAGACCTCGTACAGGTAAAACTCGGTATCAAAACCAAAGATCACAAACTCGCTTACGCCTACGCGCACAAAATCAAGCCTTCACTAGATTTGTTGGGTATGACCGTGGCTTTTGAGGAAATCCTGCAAATAGAAGCCTGGGCCAAAGCCGAGGGCAAACGCAAGGAAATCAATGCTACTTTTGACAGCGTGGAATCGCAGATTGAAAAAGCGGTGAAGGAGATTACAAAGGATTTTGATTTGTAGCATAAACCTGCTATCCGCGCAAGCCCTCATTCCGTAAACTTTTCAGCTAACCCGCCAAAGGCGCTTCCGTTGGTCGCGCTTTGCCGCGAGCTTCAAATGTTTCCGGTATTTCGGGGCTTTTGCTGCTATCAGGGCTAGGTTTCAGTGTTGTTGTTCAACAGCTATCCAACCGGGAAAGAATGTTGAATGTTGAGTAACTACCCGAGCTTTTTGCGAACTGGCGTAGCAATTTTGAACTTTGAACCGTAACTTTGTGTTTCATAGCAACACTTATGAAAGCAACCATAGTCACCATCGGCGATGAAATCCTCATCGGGCAAGTCACAGACACCAATTCGGGTTACATCGCCAAAGCCCTTGAAAAAATTGGCGTTTCGGTACACGAAATGATTTCTATTTCAGACGACCGCCAACACATCCTCGATACGTTTTCGAAATTACAGGACAAAACCGATTTTGTCATCATCACCGGTGGCCTCGGTCCAACCAAAGACGACATCACCAAGAAAACCTTTTGCGATTACTTCGACGATACGCTTATTAGCGACCAGAATGTCCTCGACCACATCGTTGAATTGTTTAAGAAATTCTCCGACCGGCCATTGCAGCAGGTCAATATCGATCAGGCTTTGGTACCGTCTAAAGCGACGGTTTTATTCAATCGTTTCGGGAGCGCGCCGGGCATGTGGGTCAGGAAAAATAGTACCGTTTTCATGTCGTTGCCGGGTGTTCCGTTTGAGATGAAAGGCATCGTCGATTATGAGATTATCCCTAAAATCGTAGCCGAGTACGAGCGCCCGTTTATCATCCATAAAACCATACTCACTTATGGTATGGGCGAAAGTATGCTCGCCGAAAAGATAGAAGATTGGGAGAACGACTTGCCCGAGTTCATCAAACTGGCGTATTTGCCAAGCCCAGGAAAAGTACGCTTAAGACTTTCGGCACGCGGCAAAGACCAATCGGTCCTTGAAAAAGCAATCGAAGAGCATGTCGAATCGCTCACGCAAATCATCGGCGATATCATCGTTGGTTTTGATGATGCCGAAACGTTAGAAGTAGTTCTCGGCCGACTGCTGACGCAGCAAAACAAAACGGTTGCAACGGCAGAAAGCTGCACTGGCGGCAAAATCGCACAAATCATCACGTCAATTCCCGGTTCATCCAAATACTTTAAAGGTAGCGTTGTGGCTTACGCCAAAGAAGTCAAAATCGATGTGCTCGGCGTGGCTCGTGAAACCATTCAAAAACACACGGTAGTGAGCGGCCAGGTGGCCCAGGAAATGGCCACCAATGTACGCCAGCTCCTCAAAACCCATTACGGCATCGGTGTGACCGGAAATGCAGGCCCAACCACCGATGACACCGACAAGAGCGTCGGCGTCGTCTACATCGCGCTGGCCACTCCAAACGGCGTTATTTCAGAGCGGTTTGACTTTGGCCAACCGCGCGAAAAAGTCATCGATCGCGCCGTAAACAAAAGCCTTGAAATGTTGCAATCAGAAATTTTAAAGCGCCAGTAAAAAAAATAGAAAAAAATCTGAAATATTTATTTGTGCAATGGTTTATTTTTCTTT
>JAKQJQ010000171.1 GCA_029561105.1 Bacteroidota bacterium | reverse complement strand
AAGAAGCGGTGTCGTTGTAAATATAGTTTTGAATAAAATAATTTTGCACCGTAGCAAATAATAACTGCTTTCTCCACGCAAAATGAGCTTCTGCTTTAACCTGAAACGTCTTTTTGAAATCATTGGTATACGTAAAATGATTGCCGAAATAAAATTCCTGTTTTTTGGTAGGCGATGCCAGAGAAACATTGCCACGTACACCTACAGAAATGGACTTTTTGAAATTCAATTGTCCGGCAAAATTCACTTCAAAATCGCCGATATAATCCGGTGCAATATCTACGGCTGCATCTACTGAATAGCCGAAAAATGCAGAATCTACCAGGTTGTAAATTCTTGCTTTCAGTTGTATGTCGTGAAGAAGCTGGTCGGTAAAGCGCTGTCGGTACCGGATGAAATCATATTGCAATCCTGCAGCAAACAAGAATTTTTTTGGCAGGCTGTCGTTCTGAATATTTTTGAAATAAATGCCGTTCGACAGCTTCCATGTTTTGGTATAATCATCCGTGGAATCACTGTCATAAATCAGTCGATCGTAAAAAGACGAATCTGTCTCAAAATCTTTATAGCGGAATTTCCAGTGGGCAAATTCAAAATCGTGTGCGATGACAAATTTTGGATGTACCACCATTTTTCTCTTCACCGAATCGTTGAGCTGCACTTCCGTTTTTTTACCCAGTTTTATCTGTTGATGCACATTCAGGTTACGTTCATTCCATTTGTTGAGCGCACCTTCTTCCAGATTTACTTCGACAAAACTTTTATTCTTTTTGTAGAACGGATTCGTAAAAACATCATCCTGTGCCCAGCCACCGTTTTCCTCATTCTTGATGCCGTTGTAAATAAAGGCTGCCTTTAAATCATAGCGGTTGTTTTTGCTTTGATAGGCATTTTGCACGGAAAACAAATTATGAATAGACAACTGATTGCTGCTTTTTCCTTTGAAACTGTTGCGGTGAAAATTGAATCCGACGTTTACGTTAGGTTTGATGTTGATGGCAAATTCTGCACCGCCAACAATTTCTTCTTTTCCGCCAAAAACAAAATCAAGCGCAGTATAAGGTGTTTTGGTATTGAAGTATTTTACTTTTTCCGGTTGAATAAAATAGAGGTCAAAAGAATTGAAGCCGTGTTTAAAACCAATCAGATTGTCGTTGGTAAACATGACGGAATAGTAAGCGGTGCCATAGTTGCCCAGATTGTGATAGGGCACGAATTGTTTCTCTGTTGTGTTGTAGCGGTGAAAATTCTCTGCCAGTGAATCCGGTTTTTGCGGCCTTGGATTTTCGAGTGTTACATATTTGGCGTCAAAAAATAATCTTGGATTGGGTTTGGTGATTTGAATCTGACCAAAAGAGACTAAGGATAATAGTGATATGAGATATGAGAGGAGAGATTTCTTCACCATGCGAAAATACGGATTTTTATTTGTCGGAATTCCCAAAATAATCGAGATTTCTTCCTGCGGTTGAAATAACGCGAAGCGGTTATTACCCAGACCTAACCCCTCCGAGGAGGGGAACAAGGACAGTAGAATTTTTGTTAGTAATTACATTATTAAATGCTACATCTAAACTTACATTCCATTGCATGAAAAATCAAAGACAGTAAAACTCTACGTCTTCCCCTCCCTGGAGGGGACTGAGGGGTGGGTTAGAATCTATGATCACTCCACAATCTGAAGTTTAGCAAACTTCAGCATGATTTTTTTGTTGCCGACGGTTTCGAAGTAGATGGTGGCAATGCGGTTTTCGCCGCCGCCTTCCACGCTGATGACTTTTCCCTGATTGAATTTCTCATGAATGACCTGCATGCCGGCTTCCAGATCTTTTAAGTCGGATGAAATAGAAGCTCCTGCTTTGGCAGCGGTATTAATTTTAGTGAAGTGTTTCGGTGGTTCCGTTATTTCCGGTTTGGATGGCTCAATGATTTGTTTCTTCTGATACTGCTTGCTGAGGTACCATTTCGTATTCTCATCATCACCAAAGAAAGATTTCTGTTCCGGTTTTGGTTTCTGCGGTTCCTTTTGTCCGAAGAAAGTTTTGTTTTCTTCTGCAATTTCGTCGATGAAACGGCTCGCTTCGCAATAATTGAGCTGCCCGAATTTATAACGCGTCAGCGCATACGACAGCGTCAGGAATTTCTTAGAACGCGTGATGGCCACATAAAACAAGCGGCGTTCCTCTTCCAAATCTGCCCGGCTCGACAGCGCCATGAAGCTCGGAAATAGCTCCTCTTCCAAACCGACCACAAACACGCTCGGGAACTCCAGGCCCTTGGCAGCGTGGATCGACATGAGCGTCACAAAATCCAGGTCGTCGTTTTTCTCATCCTGATCGCTGAAAAGGGAGATCTCGGCGAGAAATGCGTCCAGGGTATGGGCATCATTGTCGGGCTCCTCGGTAAATTCCTTGGCCGCATTGAGCAATTCTTGCACGTTTTCCCAGCGGCTCAGGCTCTCGACACTATTCTCTTCATGCAGCTCTTTGAGGATGCCACATTGTTTGGCGATATAGCTTGCCGCATCATAAGCATTTGCCTCGCGGGCCTTGATGCCAAAGGTCTTGATGAGCAGCACAAAGTCGGCAAAGGCTTTGCGGGCACGTCCCAGCTCGGCAAAACGGTCGATTTGCAAGAGGGCATCCCACAAGCCCAGCCCGGCCTCGTCGGCCAGGACGGTGAGCTTGTCGATCGACGACTTGCCGATGCCACGCACAGGGTAGTTGATCACGCGCAGCAGGGCGG
>JAKQJQ010000161.1 GCA_029561105.1 Bacteroidota bacterium | reverse complement strand
ATCGTCTTCGTTAAAGGTCACGTCGCAGTCGCACAAAATGGTGGCGAGTTGTTTGGAGAGTAGGCCGAGCGCTTTGTTGTTCTCGATGTTTTCCTTCATTTTGCCCTTGAGCTTGTCGGTGTTCTCGAGCAGGTTTTCCATCGAACCGAATTCCTTGAGCAGTTTTTTGGCAGTGACTTCGCCTACGCCGGGAAGTCCGGGAATGTTGTCTACGGCGTCGCCCATCATGCCCAGGAAATCGATGACTTGTTCGGGGCGCTCGATCTCGAAACGCTCCAAAACTTCGGGAATGCCCCAGATTTCTATCCCGTTGCCGAGCCGCGCGGGTTTGTAAATGAAAATGTTTTCTGAAACGAGTTGCGCAAAATCCTTATCGGGCGTGACCATGAACACCTGGTAATTCTGCTTTTCTGCTTGTTTGGCGATGGTGCCGATGAGATCGTCGGCTTCGCAACCGGCGAGTTCTACCACCGGAATGTGCATGGCCTTTAGTATTTCCTGGATGTAGGGCACGGCGATACGGATGGCTTCGGGCGTTTCATCGCGGTTGGCCTTGTAATTGGGGAACATTTCGGTGCGCACGGCGCTGCCTTCTTTGTCGAAAGCTACGGCAAGGTGGTCTGGTTTTTCGCGTTTGATAACATCGAACAACGAGTTCATGAAACCAAAGATGGCCGAGGTGTCCATGCCTTTAGAATTGATCCGAGGATTTTTGATAAAGGCGTAGTAACCACGGAAAATGAGCGCATAGGCATCGAGCAGGAAAAGGCGTTTTTGTGACATCTGATATAGTTTTTCCAAAAGTAATAAACTTACCGATAAACCAAGCCGATACGCATATTTTCGTTTTGTTAAAGCTACATTTTGCGCCTATCGCGCTTCTAAAACCTTGAGGCGGTCTTCAAGGTTTTTGTATTTCTCGAGTGCGGTTTTCAACAGATCTATTTCGTTTTTCTGGTTTTCGATAAGCAGTTGTTGCTCTTGTACGGCTTTGACAATGGGCATGATGAACTGGCTGTAAGCCAAGCCGTAATTATCGGTAGGATTGGCCGCGTCGGGAATGTGCAATCCATCAAAATTATAGCCCAAGTCCTTGCAGATTTTTTCTACATCCTGCGCCAGGAATCCGGTGCGTACAATGGCCGTTGATTGGATAAAATCTTCTGTGGCGACTTCACTTTTGTTACGGCTTTTATTGACGTGATCGCTAAATTTTTGGGTGTCGAAATTATAGGTGACGGGTTTTAGTTTTGCGATGAAATCCAAACCAGGCACATTGTCCTGTACGTTGAATTTAAATCGCGCATCCGACGGATTGGTGTACGGAACCT
>JAKQJQ010000413.1 GCA_029561105.1 Bacteroidota bacterium | reverse complement strand
ATTATATTGACCGCGGGCTTTCAGATTATCAAGGTACGTTTTCGCTTTAGCGAAAAAGGTTACTCCACCCTTCGGCTTGATTTTTCGCTTGATAGTCTTCACGCCAATATCGCGCTGTTGCGTTTCAGCTTCCAGCGACACGTCATTCACCTTTGCAAGTTCAGCCAATAGATAATTATTCAGTCTTTTAGCATTTGGATGTGAAGGCTTGACACGCTGCCTCACATCATCCCACTCATCCAACTTTAAATTCTGACCTGTATATATATAGGTAGACGCGCGATCCTTCGTAATGCGGATAGTTAAAGGATATGTCCCATCCTTGTTTTCTTTTTTACGCAGCACTATTTTGACAGTCGCCATGACACTTCTTTTTCTAGTCTGAAAGTTAGAAAGTATTGGTACAACATAGGTACAACAAACCCCGTATCGGTGTGGTTTAATGTGTTCCGGTATGAAAGCGAAGTCAGTAAAATCAAAGCTTTCGTTTCAAATGAAACCATCTGAAACTAAAATTTCAGGATTCATAACCCTGAGGTCGGGAGTTCAAATCTCCCTCTCGCTACGAAAATGATAAAAAATCTCCGGAAAGAACTTTCCGGAGATTTTTTTTTGCGTCTACTTCAGCAAAGCCATCCTACAAAACCAATCATTCTCACTTATTTTTCTCATAATGCGATTATTCCTAAAAGAATACTTAACCTTCTGAGAATGAGTTTTTTCAAAAAGATGAAGCAGCATGTATTTAGAATTGCATTTTTGTATCGTTTTACCTACAAAATACGTCAAAACATGCATTTCGTCGATGTTTTATACTTTTTATCGGTAAAATATTTTTTTTTTTTGGAATTAAAATCTAGTTTTGGCTTGTCAAACAGAAATTAAATTTTCAAAACAAAAAATAAGCTTACATAATTTAAACAGCAGTTCGATTATGAAAACAATTACTTTAAAATGCAAAAACCTACTCCCACTGATAACGTTACTTTTCTTCGTTACGGCTGGTGAGGCACAGACCACACAGGTTTACAACGCCAACGATACCTTCGTGGTACCGGCAGGCGTAACATCGGTTCAGGCAGAGGCCTGGGGTGCCGGTGGTGCCGGTGGTGGAAATAGCACCACTAATGATGGCGGCGGCGGCGGTGGCGGCGGTGCGTACAGTAGAGTAACACTATCGGTTACCGGTGGCGACAGCCATAACATTACTGTCGGTGCCGGCGGAACTGGTAATAGCGGAACCGGGAACCCTGGAGGAAACTCTTCTTTCAGCTCAATCCTCACATTAAACGCACTTGGTGGTGCAGGTGGATTTGCTCCTGTTGCGGGAGCAGGTGGTCTGCCAGGCGCTGGCGGTTCTTCGCTTCTATCTGCAGGAACAACTAAGTTTGCGGGAGGAAACGGCGGACGTGGTCGCGACAACAGCACCGGAAGAGGTGGTCCTGGTGGATCATCAGCAGGTACAGCAGCCAACGGAGTATCGGGAGCAGCAACCTGGAGTACAGTCAATGCCGGAGCAGCCCCAGCGGGCGGTGGAAAAGGTGGAGACGGCGGCGCATCTGGAGCCAACGGCCTCGCAGGTTCAGTACCTGGTGGTGGTGGTGGTGGTGCAGGCGACGGAAACAGAATCGGAGGAAACGGCGCCGACGGACGAGTTGTGCTCACCTTTACCTGCCCAACCTATGCTTTGTCGGCTACGACTCCAGCAGCAGCCACAATCTGTGGTTCATCAACATCGACAATTACCATTTCATCTTCTACAATGCCTAGCGGAACTTACACGGTAAACTACATGCTTACCGGAGCGACTTTCGTCGCATCGATTGATGCTACAGTGGTCTTTACTGCCGGCGCACCTGGAACGGGAACCTTTACAACACCTGTACTGAATACGGGAACGACCAATATTATCATCAACAGTATATCATCAGGAACTTCCTGCAGCAGTGTTACTACTTCAAACAACACGACCAGCGTACTGGCTATCGTGCCCGCCACAGCAGTGGCCGGAACCGCGATTACCACTTGCGCTACGTCGGGTGCAGTGAACATTACTGCTGGTTCATCAGCTTCAAATTATACGTCAACTGCATGGACCTCTAGCGGTACTGGTACATTTACCGCTGCGAACTCTTTAACGTTATGTACTTACAATCCGAGTGCAGCCGACAAAGCCGCCGGAAGCGTAACCTTAACGTTAACAGCTTACGCAAGCAGTCCTTGTCCAAATGTGGTCTCAACCAAGACCCTTACGATTACCCAGCCATCCACTTCGGTAGCAGGACCCGCCATGGTGGCTTGCTATAGTGGTGGTGCCATCAATATCACAGCCGGATCATCTGCGACCAACCAAAGTTCGGTCAACTGGACCTCTAGCGGCACCGGATCATTTGCCAACGCCAATTCGTTGACTACCGCAACCTACACGCCCAGTGCAGCCGACCTTACTACCGGAAGTGTAACCCTTACGCTAACGGCAATCAATGGCACTTGCGGAAACGTCACCGCTAACAAAACACTAACCTTTACTGCTGGTGCAACAGCAGTGGCCGGTGCGGCTTTTAGTGGCTGCGCTTCTGGCGGACCGATTAGTATTACGGCAGGATCATCGGCAACAAACTATAGCAGTGTTGTCTGGACATCAAGCGGAACCGGATCTTTTGCCAACGCCAACTCGTTGACGACTGCTACCTATACGCCAAGTCTTTTGGATATCCTTGCCGGAAGCGTGACCTTAACGCTAACCGCTACCGGAAACGGAAGCTGCCCAAATGCAGTTTCCACAAAAACACTAACGTTTGTATCCGCTCCAACAGCAATAGCCGGTTCAGCTGTAACCACTTGTAGTACCTCTGGCGCTGTGAATATCACTGCTGGATCGAGTGCTACCGGAGCCACTTCTACCGCCTGGACTTCTAGCGGAACAGGTACTTTTGCCAACGCCAGCTCGTTGACCACTTGTACTTACACACCAAGTGCCGCCGATAGAGCTGCCGGAAGTGTTACCTTAACTTTAACGGCAACCAATGGTTGCGCCAGCGTAACCTCGACAAAAACCCTGACCATTACACCTGCGCCTACGGCAGTTGCAGGAACGGCGATTGTGACTTGTGCTTCGACTGGTGCGGTTAACATTACTACCGGATCAAACGCGACCAACCAAGCCAGCGTGACATGGACATCTAGCGGAAGCGGTACCTTTGCCAATGCCAATTCATTGACGACTTGTACCTATACGCCTAGTGCTGCCGATATCACTGCAGGAAGTGTCACACTTACCTTAACGGCATACGGAAACACGCCTTGCGGAAACGCCACTGCCACAAAAACCCTCAACATCAGCAAGGTAATGACGGCTGTTGCAGGAACTGCCTTGACCATGTGCGCTACTACCGCTTCTCTTAATATTACAGCTGGTGCGAGCGCTACCAACCACACTGCCGTGGCCTGGACATCGAGCGGAACCGGTACTTTTGTCAATGCCAATTCACTAAGTGTTTGTACTTATACCCCAAGCGCTGCAGATAAAACTGCGGGAAGCGTAACTTTGACATTAACGGCTACCAACGCAGGTTGTCCTGCCGTTGTCTCAACAAAAGTATTGACCATTAATGGTGTTGCGACTGCAGTAGCCGGTACGGTGGTTGCCACTTGTTCTGCTACTGGTGCGGTTAACGTGACAGCAGGTTCGAGTGCTACCAACTATAGCAGCATTGCCTGGACCTCTAGCGGAACCGGTACTTTTGCCAACGCCAACTCATTGACGACTTGTACCTACACGCCTAGCGCTGCCGATATCACTGCAGGAAGTGTAACACTTACCTTGACTGCATTCGGGAACACGCCTTGCGGTAACGTCACTTCGACCAAAGTATTGACCATCACGCCTTCTGTAACTGTTACCGGTACAACACCAGGTTCAAGAACAGGAGCGGGAACTGTTTTGTTGGGTGCTACGGCATCGGGCGGAACCTTAACTTGGTACGATGTCCCTAGCGGTGGGTCTTCTTTGGGAACCGGAACAAGCTTTACCACTCCGGTAATTACTTCAACGACTACTTTCTATGTATCTGCCGTGAACGGAATCTGTGCTTCTACTCCAAGGACGCCAGTCATTGCAACAGTAAACTACAATGAAATTGATATTCAAGGGAATGCGGTTTCTATCGTAGACGGAAGCACCGTGCCTACGCTAGCCGATTGGACCGACTTCGGAACCAACGCTACCCGTACCTTTACCATCCGAAATGTAGGTGCTGCCTTATTGACTGTGGGTGCCATCACTATTTCTGGCGCCAACGCTTCAGAGTTTACAGTAACCACACCACCTAGCCCAACCGTTGCTATTGGCGCAAGCACTACTTTTACCGTGACTTTTGCACCAACCGCTGTAGGCACCAGAACCGCCGACATTTCTATCGTGAACAACGATGGCGATGAAAATCCTTACGACTTTGCGATTCAGGGAACCGGTTCTGCTCAGGAAATGGAAGTACAAGGAAACGCCACTGTCATTGTTGACGGCGACACTACACCTTCGCTAGCCGATTGGACCGATTTTAGCAACGTGGCCGGAACCAGGACGTACACCATCCGAAACCTCGGAAACATCGCCCTTTCTATTGGAGCCATCACCATTGGCGGTACCCATGCAGCAGACTTTAGCGTGACTACACCTCCGGCTGCTACTGTACCGGCCTTTGGATCGACCACTTTCGTAGTGACTTTTGCTCCAACGGCAATCAACTCAAGGACAGCAACAATCAGCATCGCCAATAACGACGCCGACGAAAACCCATACAACTATGCCGTCCAAGGTTTTGGGGTGATTCCTGAAATCGATATCCAAGGAAATGGCGTTACGATTGCCGACAATGACAATTCACCAAGTACATCAGACTGGACCGATTTCAGTTCTACTGCCGGCACACGTACGTTCACCATCTTCAACAATGGTAACATCACCCTTACGCTAGGTGCTTACAGCATCACTGGACCGAACGCTGCAGAATTCACCGTGACGACGCCTCCGGCAGCTACTGTTGCGGCCTTTAGCAGCACAACGTTTACCATTACATTTTTACCAACGGCTTTGGGTGTAAGAAGTGCCGTTTTCTCTATCGCAAACAACGACAGTAACGAAAACCCTTACAACTTTAACATTCAAGGAACAGGTGTGCCAAGAGAAATTGACTTGCAAGGACTTGGTCTTTCTATTGCCAGCGGCGATATGGTGACGTCTATCTCTGATGGATCGGATTTTGGCCCAGCCGATATCAACCTGGCCACCGTAACCCGTACATTCACCATCAGAAACACCGGATCACTTGCATTGACAATCTCAAATCCAACGATTTCTGGATTGAACGCTTCAGAATTTACCGTAACTGCCAACCCAGGCACCTTAACAATCGGTGCCGGTTCAAGCACAACTTTTCAGGTGACTTTTAACCCAAGTGCGGTATTTACAAGATCGGCTCAAATCAATATTGCCAACAACGATAGTGATGAGAACCCTTATTTCTTTGCCATCCAGGGAACTGGTTTGATGGACAATGACAGCGACGGGATTGAAAACAACGCAGACCAGGATGACGACAACGACGGAATCCTTGACACCATAGAATGTGGTACCTGTGTCAGTGACCCATTTGTAAACGGAAGTTTTGAAACCCCGGTAATCGGGCCAACCACCTACAGCATTGCGCCTGCCGCAAGTGTAACCGGCTGGAACAACAGCGCCGAACCCTTCATTGAAATCTGGAGTACCGGATTCAACGGAGTACCCGCCGCTGCAGGAAACCAATTTGCCGAACTCAACGCCAACGTAGCCGGTAACCTATACCAGACGTTTTGTTTGAACGGTGCCGGTGGATCAATCAGCTGGGCTATCAAGCACAGGGGAAGATCGGGTACCGATACAGCACAAGTCCGATTCGGCCCTGATTTGGCTACCCTAACCACGGTTGTCACCATGACCGACGGAAAAACCGCTTGGGGTTCTTACTCAGGAACGTATTCAATTCCTGTAGGACAAACCACAATTGTTCTAGCCTTCACGGCCATTTCATCAACCGGTGGATTGTCTTACGGAAACTTTATCGATGACGTTCAGATCATCATCAACCAGAATTGTATTGACACCGATGGCGATACGGTTGCCGACATCCTCGACGTAGACAGCGATAATGACGGAATCCCGGATATCGAAGAAGCCGGTTTCAAAATGTACAGCAACGGAAAATCGACTATGGACAGAACCAGTGGTGCAACCTGGGCTGATGCCAATGCCAACGGAATCAACGATTACATCGATTCGAGGATTACTGCCGGAACCTATTCGATTCCCGACACAGACGCAGATACGGTATACAACCACCTCGACCTCGATAGCGACAACGATTCGCTATGGGATGTAAATGAATCCAACCTATTGAATGGTGACGGAGACATCAATGACGACGGTAAAGGAGATGGCGCCGACACTGACGGTGACGGATTGCTTAACCTTTTCGATAACTGGGCCGGTTTTGGTACAACAACCAGGGCATACGCATCAGACAGTGACTCGAATACGATTCCCGATTTCTTGCAACTGGATTCTAACGATGACGGTGTCAATGATATACAAACCGGATTGTACGGTAGTTTTGATACCAATGGTGACGGAAAAATCGATGGTTCGGGAGATACAGATAAAGACGGAATCCTTGATATCTTTGATACCAACGATATATCGAGGGGATCGCCAAGAGATCTGAACAGGAAATTGTTCCTTGATTTCGACGGACGAAATGACTATGCCGAAAACGTATCGCTGCTCGGTGGATTATCCAACGCTACCCTAATGGCATGGATTGACCTCAACAGCGCGTTCAGTGCCACCGGAGTCGTTGTTGGCCAGGACAAATTCAACATCAAGATTTCTAGTGCCAGATTGCTTCAGGCAACCGTAAACGGAACCACACTTACCTACAGTGTTCCTGTGGCTCCTTCTACAACCGCCGTGCTCAATACCGCACAATGGTATCACGTGGCGGCGACTTACGGAGGTGGTACCTTGACGCTCTACCTCAACGGTAAAGCCGTTACCAGCACACCACTTGCCGGAGCCATCGCAGCCGATGCTACCAAATTGACTTTGGGTAAAAACCCGGCCTCAGCCGCAGATTACTTTAAAGGTAAAATAGACGAGGTAAGGGTATTTAACGTAAAGCTTACCAATACACAGGTAGAAAGAATGGTATACCAGGAAATCCAGAATACCGCTTCACAGGTTAGAGGAGCGATTGTTCCTAAGGATATAGGTTCACTGCCTTTCGCCAACGTATTGAGATATTACAGGATGGATGCCTACAAAGATGACATCGTAGACGATTTGACTACGGGTGCTATCGATACCGGAACCGGAATGAAAATGTACAACCATAAAGTAATCAACGTGCAACAAGCGCCGATGCCATTCACAACCGTGAGGACAGGAACGTTCGCAACAGCGGTTCACGATGCCTCCAGAGATATCCGAGGACTGGATGTAGCCGAGTTCGACTACTCAATCATCCAGGTGAAACACAACATCACTGAAACTGGTAACAGCATTGACCTTGCCTTGTTCGTAGATCCAGGTGTAACCATCAACATGACCAATGATACCAAGCTTCAAAATGATTGGTACCTCAAATTGGATGGTAAAATTGACCTTGTAGGAATGTCACAATTGGTACAAACGACCAATTCGGATCTCGACGTAACCAGTGCAGGTTCTATCGAGAGAGACCAAAAAGGCCAGTCTAATATCTTCAACTACAACTATTGGTCATCGCCTGTCGGAAGCACCAGCATCACCACCAACAACAACGCCTTTACTGTAAACGGTGTATTGCGTGACGGTACCGACCCGAATAACATCCAACCCATCAACTGGATTGCAGGTTACAACGGTGCACCAACCAGCCCGGTCTCATTGAGTAACTACTGGATCTTTAAATTCCAGAACCTAAGCCCAATTTACGCCAACTGGTCATCAGTAGG
Organism: Bacteroidota bacterium; assembly: GCA_029561105.1. Classification (GTDB taxonomy): domain Bacteria; phylum Bacteroidota; class Bacteroidia; order Flavobacteriales; family Flavobacteriaceae; genus Flavobacterium. The sequence goes on along the minus strand of JAKQJQ010000413.1, from coordinate 12,403 downwards.
CCCTAACGGAACCTTATCACCAGGACAAGGATACACCATGAAAGGAAGCGGTGCTGCAACGGCCAACCAAAACTATACCTTTGTAGGGAAACCAAACAACGGTGTAATCACCAGCCCAATTGCAGCCAACAACGCCAACCTCAGCGGTAACCCGTATGCTTCTGCAATCGATGCCAACAAGTTCATCAATGATAACTTGTCTGCCATCACCGGTACACTTTATTTCTGGGAGCATTTCTCAACGAATACCTCGCACAACCTATTGGAATACCAAGGCGGTTATGCAGCCAGGAACTTAACAGGCGGATCAATCCCTGTTTCCCCTGCTGGTGTCAGCGGATTGGGTTCAAGCACCAGAACGCCTGGAAGATTCATCCCTGTAGGACAAGGATTCCTGATCTACGGAAGCCCAACCGGAGGAACCATTACATTCGACAACAGCCAACGTCTGTTCATTAAAGAAGACAATGCCTCATCCAATGTAATGTTCAGACAACAAGCCGGACCATTGGCTACCAATAATAACAACGACGATGTTCCAACCGAGGATACTTACGAAAAAATCAGGATCGGATTCAACTCGGCCAACGGATTCCACAGACAGTTGTTGTTAGGCTTCATGAACGAGCACGCCACACCAGATTTTGATCCGGGTTATGATGCGCCACAAATTGACAACCAGCCAAACGAAATGGTGTTCATCAGTCCAGGTTACAATTTGGTAATACAAGGTGATGGTTATTTCAACACCAACAAAGTGTATCCGTTAAGCGTGAAAACCGGACAAGAAGGTGAAGTGAATTTCACACTCGACAACACTGAGAACTTTGACGCGAACCAGGAGATTTACATCTATGACGCCGTAACCGATACCTATAATGATATCCGCAATGAAGCGTACCGTGTAACCCTTCCTGTAGGAACCATCAATGACCGTTTCTCACTCAGGTTTGAAAACCCTGCACTATTGGGCACCAACCAAGTGGCTGCAGCAAACGACATGGCAGTATTGTTTAGCAACAGCGACAACATGCTGAGCATCATCAATAAAAAAGCAGGTGTTGAAGTCATCTCGGTAGACCTTTATAACGTACTGGGACAGTCTATCCAAAAATGGGATGTACAAGACCAGGACAACGATAAAATTCAAATCCATGTCAACAACGTAAGTACCGGAACCTACATCGTGAAGGTACACACCACAAAAGGTGATGTTTCGCAAAAGATCATCATCAGATAAACCCCTTTTTGCCCCAAATCAATGCAAAGCCTCTCCTATCGAGAGGCTTTCGCTTTTATAATTTGTAGGAATAAATTTGTAATTTTTAAATTAACTTGTACTTCATCGATATATAACACCCTTGGTCGGACAGGAAAATAGTTTTTATTTAACTTTGAGAATAGCGTTCGCGTTTCCCCAAACCCAAACAAAAACTTATCCTACGGCTTATGAAAAAAACAGTACTTTTCTGGCTCGTGGCCTTTGTGGCTCCTGCCTATTGCCAACCCGAAATCAACGTAATCGGCAATTTTTCAAGCATTGCTGATGGCGATTACACCACAAACGGCGCCGATCATACCGACTTTGGGTCGGTTTCTATAGGCAGCGGCTCGGTCACCGTCACCTACACCATCCAAAACACCGGAACGGCAAACCTAAATGTGGGTGCGATCGCGTTTTCGGGCGTCAATGCCTCCGATTACTCGCTATTGTCGCCACCTGCCGCAGTGGTTGGCACCGGAGCTTCAACGAGTTTTAAGGTGGGCTTTAACCCTACCATACTCGGTATCAAAAATGCAATAATCTCCATCGACTCTAACGATGCCGACGAAAACCCCTACGAATTTGCCATTAGCGGTCTTGGCGTGCAAACCTATTACGACACCGACAAGGACGGCATCACCGACAATTTCGACATCGATGACGACAACGATGGCATTCTGGACATTCCCGAGCAAACCAGTTGTTTGGTTTCTCCGTTTGCGAGTTCGGTAGACTACACTTTCCTTAACGAAACCTTTGGAACCGGCACCACAAAAGGGCTCATCAACATCAACATTCCCGGCGCGACCTGTACCTATTGTTTTGAAGACGGGATTGTAGGAGCCAATTCTCCCGGCTGTCCGTTTCAAACCACGCGCATCCTCGACGACGGCGAATACTGCGTCAACTACAAAATTACCGGCAGCAGCGCTTCAGATCCAGAAAACATCCACGGTGACCTTGCTTGGTACAACGGCCCAGACCACACACCTGCCGATATTAACGGCCGCATGGCGATCTTCAACGCGAGTTTTGCAGCAGGTACTTTTTACGAAACCACCATCACCGGCGTCATTCCCAATGTGCCCATTACCTATACTTTCTGGGCGCTCAACATTATGGCGCAATCCACGTATCCGTCATCTATCTTGCCCAACATTTCAGTAGAATTCACCGACCTTTCCAACACTGTCCTGTCTACTTTCAACACTGGCGATTTGGGCAGATGCAGCAGCAATGTGGCCGACAACAGCTGTACCACAGGCGTCTGGCAAGAGTTCACCACCACGGTAAATCTGGGCAACGTCACCGATTTCATCATCCGTTTTAAAAACAATGCGCCCGGCGGCGGCGGGAACGATCTCGCGCTCGACGACATCAAGATCGTACAACAGTATTGTGATTCGGATGGCGATGGCGTGGCCAATCTCTTTGATCTCGACGATGAAAATGACGGCATTCCAGACATCGAGGAAGCAGGTTTCAAAGCCTACAGCAATGGTTCGTCCACAATGGATATTGCCAACGGAGCGCTTTGGTCAGACAGCAACAATAACGGTTTCAACGATGTACTCGACGCGCTGGTCGCCGGCGGCACTTATAGTATTCCCGACACCGATACCGATAGCGTTTGGGACTACCTCGACCTCGACTCAGACAACGATACCTTTTTCGATGTCGATGAAGCCGGGTTGTTTAACGGAGACGGCGATATTAACGGTGATGGCAAAGGCGATTTGCTCGACACCGATCGGGATGGCATCCTTGATTTGTACGACAACCATATAGGATTCGGCACCCATGCGCGGGCTTATGCCCAAAACACCGACAGCCTGGGAAATCCCGATTATATGCAGCTCGATTCAGATAACGACGGCACCAACGATATTCTAGCCGGTTTACACGCCAGTCTCGACACCGACAATGACGGCCAAATAGATACGAACGCCGATGCCGATAAAGATGGTATTCCCGATACATTCGACACCAACGATGCAGCGATTGGTTCGCCCAGGGACTTAGACCGCAAGCTCTTCCTGGTTTTCGACGGCAGGAATGACTACGGCCAAGGCGCAGCAGTACTCGGCGGATTGCCACAAGCTACGGTAATGGCTTGGATTGATTTGAATGATGCGTTTTCGGGAGAAGGCGTTGTCGTAGGCCAGGAACAGTTCCAACTTCGGGTAACCGCAGCCAAAAACATCGAAGTGTCGCTCAACAACAGCAGCCTTTCTTATACCGACACCGCGCTCAATACGTCGCAATGGTATCATGTGGGTGCGGTATACGATGGTGCGATGCTGCATTTGTACCTCAACGGACATAAGGTGGCTAGCAGTTCTGTTACAGGCGCTATCGGTTCGGATGCCTCGTTGCTCACCATCGGTAGGAATCCGGTGGCCAATACCAAATACTTCAACGGCAAGATCGATGAAGTGCGTATTTTCAACGTGGCGCTCACCGATACGCAACTGCAGCGCATGGTGTATCAGGAAATCGAAAATAATGCCTCGCAGGTTCGCGGCGCAATTGTCCCAAAAGATATTGGTTCATTGCCTTATGCCGATCTGCTGCGTTATTACCGTATGGACGCTTATAAAGACGACATTATCGACGATTTGACCACGCCCGGAATTGATGTGGCCGCAGGCATGCGCATCTTCAACAACAAAGACATATTTGTGCAAGAAGCGCCGATGCCATTTGTAACCGAACGCGCCGGCGATTTTGCAACGGCGGTAGACAATCCACAGAAAGACATTCGTGGGTTGGACATCATGGACCAGGATTGGTCTATCGTTGTGGTAAACGACGATATTACCGAGGTGTCGAATACTGTCGATTTGGCGCTATTTCTCAACTCGGCATCGACCATAACCATGAACAATGACGCCAAAATCCAGAACGACTGGTACCTAAAACTCGACGGCAAAATAGACCTGCAAGGCCAATCACAATTGGTGCAAACCACCCAGAGCGATCTGGCTACAGACAGCGCAGGCTATCTAGAACGAGACCAGCAAGGCCAGGCCAGCCTTTACAACTACAACTATTGGAGTTCTCCGGTGGGCAACCTGAGTACGACAACCAACAACAATACTTTTACCGTGAACAGCGTGATGCGCGACGGAACCGACCCGATGAATCCGCTCAATCTTGACTGGACTACCGGTTATGACAGTAGCGCAACGATTCCCATCACTTTAAGTACTTACTGGATTTTCAAATTCCAGAACCTCACACCAATATATGCCAATTGGACGTATGCCGGGCCCAACGGAACCTTTTTCGCCTCGCAGGGATTTACCATGAAAGGCAGTAGCAGCGAAGGATCGACGCAGAATTACACCTTTACCGGGAAACCAAACAATGGCGAAATCCTGAGTCCGGTGGCTGCCAACAATGGCAATCTGAGCGGCAATCCGTATCCGTCGGCGATCGATGCCAACGCTTTCATTACCGCCAACATGGGTTCTACAACCGGAGCAATTTATTTTTGGGAGCATTTCCCGAGCAATACCTCGCATATTTTGATCGAATACCAAGGCGGTTATGCGGCACGGACTTTAGTGGGCGGAACACCTCCGGTTTCCCCGGCGGGAATCAGCGGGCTCGGATCAAGTACTAGGATACCCGGAAGATACATCCCTGTGGGGCAGGGATTTTTGCTCTACGGAAGCGCAACCGGCGGAAACATCCTGTTCAACAACAGCCAGCGCGTCTTTGCCAAAGAAGTCGATGCCGATTCGAATGTCCTTTTCAGGCAACAACAGACTGTTGCGACGCCAATCAATTTTGACGACGTTGTTGCGCAAGAAGATCCATCGGCACGAATTAGGCTTGGTTTCAACTCCTACAACGGTTTTCACCGACAACTCTTGATTGGTTTTATGAACGACCGCGCCACCGATGGATTAGATGTAGGCTATGATGCCATCCAAATAGACAACCAGCCCAATGATATGGTATTTCTTGCGGGTGATTCACCGCTGGTTATCCAAGGTGTTGGTCCTTTCAATGTGGGCAAAGTGTATCCGCTGGGGTTGAAAGTCGCTTCAGCCGGGACGGTAAGCTTTACGCTCGACGGTACCGAGAATTTCAATCCCGAGCAGCAGATTTACATCCATGACAATGCGAGTGACACCTACCACGATATCCGTGAAAGCGCCTTTGTACTCGATTTACCGGCTGGGACAATCAATGACCGCTTTTCGCTTCGATTTACCGATTCAACACTGGGAACTGCCGATTTCCTGACGGATGGCGCTCAAATCGACGTGCGTTATACCAATAGCAACAATATGTTGACGATTGTAAGGTTGGGTGCTGTTTCGCAAATCGAGTCGGTGGCGCTCTTCAATGTCCTTGGGCAAGTCGTGAGCCGATGGAATGTTGCTGACGCAAAGTCAACAGCGATTCAAATCCCTGTAGGTAAACTCAGCAGCGGAACCTACCTGGTCAGCGTACACACTTCGCAAGGCGATATCTCGAAAAAAATAATCCTCAAATAATCTATTTCCCCGAGCCATTAGAAACCGTTCATTTGAGCGGTTTTTTTTTATGGAAGTTTTCACGTCCGCCAGAACAAAAGGACAAAATGCGTGTAGTTCATCGAAAAACATTCGCGTTTTGTGAATTGACAAATTGATTTTGTGTATTTTCGTCCTAGTAAAAAATAGGTCCCAAGCCTACCATATATCCCTATAAAAAATGGAAAAAACTACTTTCTCCCGCAGAAAGGCAGTGACATTCGCCTGCCTTTTCCTGACGACATTCTCGCGGGCCCAAGTGGCAAAACACCATGGTGACGACGAATTCATTAAAATCCGCGTAGGGTTCAATTCGGCCAACGGCTTCCATCGGCAATTGTTGTTGGGTTTCATGGATGACCTCGCCACCGCCGACTTCGACCCCGGTTATGATGCCGTTCAGATTGACAACCAACCCAGCGACCTCTTTTTCGTCCTGGGCGATTACCGGCTTGTCATACAAGGCGTAGGCCATTTTGAAACAGGCAGTGTCTTCCCGCTCGAAGTCAAGACCGCGATTCCGGGCACCATCGGTTTTACCTTAGACGACACAGAAAACCTGGCCGCCAACATTCCCGTTTACATCCATGATGGTCTTACCAACCAATACCACAACCTGCGCGATGGGAATCTTGAGTTATTCCTGCCAGCCGGAACGGTAAGTAATCGGTTTTCGTTGCGGTTCGCAATGTCTCTTTTGCTGAGTACCCAACTAGCTGATGCGGGCGACGGCATCGTGGTGCGTTTCGCCAATAGGGAGCACATTCTCAACATCCGCAACAATTCGCCTTCAAACGCCATCAACTCGATAGAAGTGTACGATGTGCAGGGCCAACGACTCACTTCGTGGATTGTCAGGGACCAGTTGCAGGAACAGTTCCCATTGACACAGGTCTTGTCGAACGGGACGTATTTGATTAAGGTACAGTCTGATAATGGCGAGGTAGCGAGGAAGATTTTGGTGGAGAATGAGTGATTTTTTTGGGAGCAAACAGCTACAATAACCCTTCCCTCAACCCCTCAAAATCAACCATCACTTGCTGGCCACTCGCCAGGTTTTTCAAACCAAATTGATTGCGCTGCATTTCTGTTTCGCCAACCACTACGGCGTAAGGGATGCCGCGTTTGTCGGCATAGGTAAACTGCTTCCCGATTTTCGCGGCATCGGGATACAGCTCGACTTTGATTCCGGCATCGCGCAATTTGACTATCGCCTGCATGGCATAAAAGGCTTCGGTTTCGCCGTAATTGATGAACAACGCTTTTGAGGTCGACGAGACGGTTTGCGGGAACAAATCCAGTTCTTCGATAACCAGGTAAATGCGGTCTAGACCAAATGAGATACCCACACCACTCATATCCTTGAGCCCGAAGATTCCGGTAAGGTCGTCGTAACGCCCGCCGCCGCCGATGGATCCCATGGATACCGATGCTGGTGGCGCGACTTCGAAAATGGCACCAGTGTAATAGTTAAGTCCGCGCGCGAGCGTGACATCGAGGTCTAAAATGGCATCCTTGAGGCCGAGTTTTTGTATGTTGTCACAGATGAAACGCAATTCTTCGATGCCTTTTTTGCCTTCTTCGGAAGACGCAAGTAAAGTAGATAGTTTGTCTATCTTTTCAGAGATGCTACCTGTAAAATGAAACAGCGGCTGTACCTTCTGGATGGCAGCTTCAGAAATTCCTTTCTCGATCATTTCTTTTTTCACGCCGTCTTCGCCTATTTTGTCGAGTTTGTCGAGCGCGACAGTAAAATCGATGAGTTTGTCTTTGGCTCCGATGACTTCGGCAATGCCTGAAAGTATTTTGCGATTGTTGATTTTAATGGTCACGCCTTTGAGACCGAGCGCACTAAACACAGCATCGTACAATTGCACCAATTCTACTTCCTGCCACAGCGAAGTGGATCCGACCACATCGGCATCGCATTGGTAAAACTCACGGAAACGTCCTTTTTGCGGACGGTCGGCACGCCAAACCGGCTGGATCTGATAACGTTTGAACGGGAAAACAATGTCGTTTTGGTTTTGGACTACGTAGCGTGCAAAGGGCACCGTGAGGTCGTAACGCAAAGCCTTTTCTGAAATACTCGAAGTGAGTTTGTTGCTTTCCTTGTTCTGCAAAATTGCTGCATCGGCTTTGGCGAGGTAATCCCCAGAATTCAAAATCTTAAAAATCAACCGGTCGCCTTCTTCCCCATATTTCCCCATCAACGTCTCCGAATTCTCAAACGACGGCGTCTCAATGGGCTGATACCCAAATTTTTCAAAATTGCTTTTGATAATTTGCATAATGTATTGCCTCTTGGCTACTTCTGCCGGAGAGAAATCGCGGGTTCCTTTAGGTATACTGGGTTTTGATGCCATTGCTGCTATAGTTTTTGAGACTGCAAATATCTTACTTTTTAGCCGAAATTGTGGTGTGGTTTTTAAAACTTACGAATTGTCGGGAAATTTGCAAAGGAGTGATGATTTTAAAATTAACAAAGTTTCCAGATTTTCTGCATTTTGGATATCGTTAAATTTCTTAGGGACACAACAGCCCCTTCCCTGAAGGTAATCTACCTTTTTTTCCAATACCGTTCAAGCAGAAAAACTACAGCAATCGTTAAAGGCAAAACGCCAGAAATCAATCAATCTTTATTAGCCTCAGCCTATCGACCATTGCTTGATTTACCGCGCCGTTCATGTTCTCGTTGGCGGCATCCAAATCCAACGCCAGTTTATGCTTCCCTTTTTCAAGCTTGGTTTTGACGCTGTTACTCCAGCCCCAATTGCTCCATTCCTGCATGCCTCGTTGCGGAAAAACAAATGTTCCCAGGAGTTTCCCGTTCTTTTTTAAACTGCGGATGGCACATTTGTTTTCGGTATTCGTAGGGCCGTTGCCGTTGGCGTAGCGGAAATCGATGGCATACGTTCCGGTTTGCGGGACTTCAACTTCGAATTGCATTTTTGTATTCACAGTTTTTGAAGTCTCGACAAAACCATCACCCGAAAAACCTTTGTAATCCTGTGTCGACTTTGAATAGGCTTTCTCTATTTCAAATACCGTTGTCGATTCGGGTTTTGAAACCACCAAAGGCTCGCTCGCAAAAGAACCAACCTCGTTTTTGTCGACAGCTATTACTTGGTATTCGGCGTAATGTGTGTCGGGAATCCAGTAAGTGGTGTTTGGGATTTGCGCGACGACTTTGCCGTTTCTGATGACTTGGTAGCTCACTGCATTCTCAATCGGATTCCAATCAAAGTAGTCGCCCTTTATAGAAACCTGCGGTGTTTCAGGCGTAAAATAATTCGCAATTTTATTGATTTTTAAAGTATTTCCTTTCGATTGCGTAAGCACTATCTTGATGTTGTGTCTTCCCGAACCATCACCTAAAATTTCAGGTTTGGACGGTTTACCATCAACAAGGAAAGTCTCAATCTGGTTGCCAGAACCTTGCAACTCTATATCAAGTACCAGATTCTTGTATTTGAAATTCGTGAGCCTGCGCATACCCTCGAGTTCCTTAGGCACAAATGGATGAAAAACCAACTTGTCACTTTCAAATTCCAATCCGAACAAAACCTTATGCACGAGCGCGATGCTCCCAGAAAGGCTCCAAAGCATATTGCTCGAATTGATTTGCGTACCGGCAAAATCCCCATTCGACGCCACAAAATTTTCCTTGTTGGTCAGGAACAACGCCGCCGGGCGATACACCGCAGCAACCGATTCCATCACCGACGCAGCATTCCCTGCCTTTGCCGAAGCCATCGCCCAATACGATTGTACGAAAGGCCAAACCGCATCGTTATGGTACGGCGGAATACCAGGGATCTGCGGATAAATACAAGTATTTCCAAAATCCGTAACCGGCGATTTTTCTACAATCGAAGCCGCTTTATGGGCGTCGGCAATACCAAACAAAATGCATAACGATTCGCCGAGCGCCTCTGCCTTTGGCGACACGATCTTAAAATTGCGCCCGTATAGAAACTGCGCATAATAACCTTTCTTGGGCATCCATAAATAGCTATTGATTGCTTTCTTGATCTTTTGGGCCATGGCCGAATGCTTTCTCGAGACTTCAGGTTTGTCGAGTATCTGAGCCATCTGCGATAAAATCACGTTGGCTTGGTAATGCACGGCGTTGGTGGCCAGGTTTTCAGATTCAAAAATGTCGGCCGGTTGCATCCATTTGGGATAGGTTTGTTCGCGCCAGTCTAGGAAGGACGATTCGCCACGCACGAGACCCGTTTGGTAGTCGTAAGCCACTGTATAATCGTCTTCAATCGAATTCTTTACAATCGTGTACGTCTTTTCGAGCCAATTCTTGCTTCCGGTGGCTTTGTAAACTTCCCAAGCCGCGGTCGCCCAAATGATACGGTCGGTCGAGCACGGATACGCGCCACCGGTTCCCGTATCCTGGACAATTCTTTGATTGGCGTTGACTTTTTTCATCAAGCTGTTCATGGCCACTTCGGGCTGCAGATACGCCATAGAAAGGATGATGCTGTAGCTGATGTCGCGCGTCCAGACTCCGGCCCATTCCTTGCCGGTCCTGAATGTGGAATCTTTCTCAACCGCGTTGTCCATTTCCTCCAAAGCCAGGTTGTACAAGGCATCCGAAAGCACATAATCCGATTCGTATTGCGGGAATTGCGATACGTTTTTACCGAGTTTCCAACGGCTGTCGGTTTGCTTCTTGTCTTTTTTTGCGTTAAAAATTAGGGTCGTCTCGAAAATTCCATCGCCATCAGGATCTTTCATCTCGAGCTCGGGCTTTTGGTGCAGGTTGTCGAAATCCCAGGAAAGTGGTGCGGTGGCTCCGGCAATGTAGACATGCTTGAAATCGTCCTTGAAGATTTTGTCGCCTTTGAAAGTCGTAAAATAGCCCTTGGATTTTAATTCGGCCAATACATCGCGCAGGTCGAGCCTGATTTTGAGCGGGCTGTCTGGCGAGATAGTCGATTCATCCGAATCATTGAATCGAAGCTGGCTGCCAAACTTGATGATTGGCGTTTCCCTATATCCAGCAGTGAAATTGAACTGGTGGTCGACGCCCGGCGTCATCTCATTGTCCTTGCCGTTGATGCTGAACTTGAAAATAATCTTAGATGATACCGACAGGTTTTGCGGGCTTTGGTAATTCGATGTCAGCTCGGTACTTGAAATGGCGCGCGCGGTAAATTGTTGCTGCAGCACCGCATCCTTATATAAGGTATAAGCGTCTGTTGGGTAAATCAGCTTCCCGGTTTGGGCGATTGCTGTGGCAGCGCACGACAAGAAAAGGAAAAGCGTAAGTCGTAAAAAGGAGACTGGCATCGGTGGTTGTTTTACCTGCAATATTAAAAATTTAATTTGGGAAAAATCCCAGCGAATCGCAGAAGTAATCTGCCAAAATGCTAATTTAGTGGCATCTTAAAATTGACCATGTTCAAGCTTTTAAAAGAAAACATCCGCATCGCTTTGGGCTCTATCCGGACCCAGTTGCTGCGCACCATATTGACCGTTTTGATCATCGCCATCGGCATCACGGCGCTCGTTTGCATCCTTACGGTGGTGGCCGCGCTCGAAAATACACTGTCGACGAATTTCGCGTCGATGGGTTCTAATACCTTCAACGTGCAACAATATGCTTTTGAGACCAGACGTTTTGGTGGTGGCGAGCGCGAGGTGGTCAATCCTATTATTTCGTATCCCGAAGCGGTTGCCTTCAAAGACAAATACAATTTTCCCTTTACCCATACCGCGCTGTCGTTCACAGCCGTGACCAATGCCGAGGTGAAATTTGAATCCAGAAAAACAGATCCAGAGATTACTGTCATGGGCGTTGATGAACATTTTGTAGTGAATTCGGGACTCGAGATTGCCAAAGGCCGCAATTTTACAGGTTTCGATGTGTCGAACAATACGTACTCCTGCGTCGTAGGTTCGGATTTTGAAAAGGATTTGCTCAAGGATGTGAACCCGATTGACAAGGCCATCTCGATCCGCGGCGCCAAATTCAAGGTCATCGGTGTACTCAAGGAAAAAGGATCGACTTTTGGGAACAGCCAGGATTTGCGCGTACTGATCCCGATACAGGTAGTGCGCTCCCTTTTTACTACGCCCAACATCAACTATACGGTAAGTGTGATGGTGGATAAGAAAGAACTGCTAGACCAGGCCATAGACCAGGCCAACAGCACCATGCGAAGGGTCAGGAAACTGAGCCCGGTCAAGGAAAATAATTTTGGGATTTCACGAAGCGACGACCTCATCAACAAAATCCTCGACATCACGCAATACCTCGGGCTTTCGGCTTGGGTGATTGGGATTATCACAATTTTCGGCTCATCGATTGCGCTCATGAACATCATGCTGGTTTCTGTTACCGAGCGCACGCGCGAAATCGGGGTCAGGAAAGCATTGGGTGCCAAACGGGGCACGATTGCGACGCAGTTTTTTATCGAGACGCTCGTCATTGGGCAGTTGGGTGGTTTGCTCGGGATTTTGCTCGGGATTTCGGCCGGATACGGCATTGCCACCTTGCTCGAATTTGTATTCGTCACGCCCTGGGGTGCGATTATCGCGGCTTTCGTAACCACTTTTTTTGTCGCGATCATTTCGGGTTCGTATCCTGCTT